>NZ_JACEXH010000112.1:0-11053 GCF_014525465.1 Actinotalea sp. JY-7885
GTCGAGCGGCACGCGGACGCCGTCGGCGGCCAGGCCGGCGTGGGCGGAGCGGACGCCCGACTCGGTGCGGGCGACGAGCCACTGGCGGCGCAGCCCGCGGTGCCAGCGCAGCTCCTCGCACGCCGCCCGGGCCTCGGCCACGGCCTGCGTCACGCCGTCGAGCGCGACGAGCGGCTCGAGGGGATGGTCCGGCACGCGGGCCAGCGTAGGTGGCGCGGCCGGTGACCGGTGCCACGATGACCCCGTGACCTCAACGCCGAGCGTGTCCAGCTCCATCACCGTCCGCCTGCAGGTCGAGGCCCGCCCGACGGCCGTCAGCGAGCTGACGACGTCGATCGAGCACTCCGGGGGGATCGTCACCGCGCTGGACGTGACGGCGTCGGGCCACGAGCGGATCAGCGTCGACGTCACGTGCGCGACACGGGGCGAGGAGCACGCCGCCGACATCGTGACGGCGCTGCGCGGGCTCACGGGCGTCGTCGTGGAGCGGGTGAGCGACCGGACGTTCCTCATGCACCTGGGCGGCAAGCTGTCGATCGAGTCGAAGGTGCCCATTCGCAACCGCGACGACCTGTCGATGGTCTACACGCCCGGCGTCGCGCGGGTGTGCGAGGCGATCGCCGCGCGTCCGGCCGACGCCCGCAACCTGACGATCAAGCGCAACACCATCGCGGTGGTCACCGACGGCACCGCGGTGCTCGGCCTCGGCGACATCGGGCCGCTCGCCGCGCTGCCGGTCATGGAGGGCAAGGCCGCGCTGTTCAAGCGCTTCGGCGACATCGACGCGTTCCCCATCGCGCTCGACACGACCGACGTCGACCAGATCGTCGAGACCGTGTGCGCGATCGCGCCCGTGTTCGCCGGCATCAACCTCGAGGACATCTCCGCGCCGCGCTGCTTCGAGGTCGAGCGGCGGCTGCGGGAGCGCCTCGACATCCCCGTCTTCCACGACGACCAGCACGGCACCGCGATCGTCGCGCTCGCCGCCCTGACCAACGCGCTCACGGTCGTGGGCAAGGACCTGGCCACGGTGCGGATCGTCATGTCCGGCGCGGGCGCGGCGGGTACGGCGGTGCTCAAGCTCCTGCTCGCGGCGGGCGCGCGCGACGTCGTCGTGTGCGACGTGGAGGGGGTGGTCCACGCGGCGCGTCCGGACCTGCACGAGTCGCTCGAGTGGACCGCCGAGCGGACGAACCCGCGCGGCGCCACCGGCACCCTCCGCGACGCGCTGGTCGGCGCGGACGTGTTCATCGGGCTCTCGGCGCCCGACATCCTCACCGGGGACGACATCGCGACCATGGCCGAGCGCTCGATCGTGTTCGCGATGGCCAACCCGCGCCCCGAGGTGGACCCGGACGACGCCGCCCAGCACGCGGCCATCGTGGGGACCGGACGCTCGGACTTCGCGAACCAGATCAACAACGTGCTCGCGTTCCCCGGGGTGTTCCGCGGGCTCCTCGACGCGCAGTCGCACCGCATCACCGAGGACCTCCTGCTGGCCGCGGCGCGGGCCCTGGCCGCCGTCGTCGCGCCCGAGGAGCTCAACCCGACCTACATCGTGCCGAGCGTCTTCAACCCGGAGGTGACCACCCGCGTCGCGGCCGCGGTGGAGGAGGCCGCGCGCGCGACGGCCTCGCACGCCTGACGGGGCGCGCCGCCGAGCGCTAGGCCCACGCGCCCCGCTCGTACTGCGGCTGCCACGGCGCCGGCACGACGGCGTCGTCGGGCACCGCGTCCAGATCGAGCGAGGCGACGGGCACGCCCAGCTCGTGCGCGGCCCGCAGCGGCCACATGGGGTCGCGCAGCGCCTCGCGCCCGAGCAGGACCGCGTCGGCGGCGCCGTCGACCAGGATGCTCTCGGCCTGCGCGGCCGAGGTGATGAGGCCGACCGCCGCGACCGGCACGCCCGCGCCCGCGCGGACCCGGCGGGCGAGCGGGACCTGGTACCCGGGGCCGACGGGGACCGGAGCGACGACGTTGCCGCCGGACGAGACGTCGACCAGGTCCACGCCGAGCCCGGCGAGCTCCGCGCAGACCGCCGTGACCTCGTCGGGGGTCAGACCGCCGTCCGTCCAGTCCGTGGCGGACACGCGCACGAACAGGGGCCGGTCCTGCGGCCAGACCGCGCGCACCGCGGTGACGACCTCGCGCAGGAGGCGCGACCGGTTCTCCAGCGGGCCGCCGTAGGCGTCCGTGCGCCGGTTCGAGAGCGGCGAGAGGAACGCGTGCAGCAGGTAGCCGTGCGCGGCGTGCACCTCGACGACGTCGAAGCCCGCGCGCAGCGAGCGCTCGGCGGCCGCGGCGAACGCCGTGACGACGTCGGCCAGGGCCTCGGTGGTGAGCGCGGTCGGCGCGTCGAGGCCGTCGAAGGCGACGTCGGACGGCCCGACGGTGGCCCAGCCGCCGTCGGCTCCCGGCACGGTGCCCCGGCGCGGCGACCACGGGCGGTACGTGGACGCCTTGCGCCCGGCGTGCGCGAGCTGGATCCCGGCGCGCGCCCCGCGCTCGTGCACGAAGCGGACGATGCGCGACCAGGCCTGGGTCTGGGTCTCGTCCCAGATCCCGGTGTCCTGCGGCGTGATCCGCCCCTCCGGGACGACGGCGGTCGCCTCGGCGATGACGAGCCCGAACCCGCCCGAGGCCCGCGCGCCGAGGTGGACGAGGTGCCAGTCCCCGGGGACGCCGTCGATCGCGGAGTACTGGCACATCGGGGCCAGCCAGGCACGGTTGCGGAACGTCGTGCCGCGCAGGGTCAGGGGGGTGAAGAGTCGGCTCACGTCGCTGGCAACCGTCGGGGTGCGGTGATCATTCCGGTGCCCGACGCGCGGCGCGGGCTTTCGTCCCATGTCCTGGCGGCGTGCCTGCGGCACGATCGACGGGTGCTCACGATCCCGGACGCCCTGGTGGCGCAGCAGGCGACCGCCGCAGCGAAGGTGCGCAGCACCCGCAACCTGGCGGCGTACCTGGTCCAGGCCATGCTCGGCGGCGCCTTCATCGGCGTCGCCGTCGTCCTCATGCTCACCGCGGCCGGACCGCTGCGCGCCGCCGAGTCACCCTGGGCGCCGCTCGTGCAGGGCCTCGTGTTCGGGGTGGCCCTCACCCTCGTGGTGACCGCCGGCGGCGAGCTCGCGACGTCGAACATGATGACCCTCACGCAGGGCGCCCTGGGGCGCGCCGTCACGTGGGGACGGGCCGCGGCGACGCTGGGCCTGAGCTTCGTGGGCAACCTGCTGGGCGCGTTCGTGTTCGCCGCGATGGTGCACCAGTCGGGCGTCCTCGCGCCGGGGACGCCGGCCGGGGAGATGCTCGCCTCCCTGCTGGAGCACAAGGCCGAGGCGACGACCGGGCAGCTGTTCTGGCGCGCCGTGCTCTGCAACATGCTCGTGTGCCTGGCGATCTGGGGCGGGGCGCGGCTGAAGTCCGAGGGCGCGCGGCTCGCGCTGATCTTCTGGTGCCTGCTCGCGTTCATCACGTCGGGGTTCGAGCACGTGGTCGCCAACATGACCAGCTTCGGTCTCGGCATCATCGGCGGGCTGCCCGAGACCGGGTGGGCCGAGATGGGCCGCAACATGCTCGTCGTGGGCCTCGGGAACCTCGTCGGCGGCGCGGTGCTCGTCGGCGCCGCGTACGTGGTCGCGGGGTCGGCCCGCCGCGTGGCGGCTGCCGGTGACGTGCCCGAGGGCGGCGCGGTGGTGGCGACCGACGGCACGGCCCCGGTGGCCGCGCGGCGCACCGTCGACGTCTGACCCGCACTCCCCCGCGCGCGCTCCCTCCACAGGGCCCGACGGGCTCGGCGGGGCCGTGTCAGTGGTCGCGCCTCGATACCGCGCAGCTCCACCGCGGGGCAGACGCGCAGCAGGGCCGCGGGTGGTGGCCGACGCAGGGGCAGGCGGAGTCCGGCCCGCGAGCGGGCCAGATGCCCCGGCGCTACGTTGAGGCGAGACCCCCATGTCCCCGTCCTCGCGATCCGAGTCGCAACCGGACGGGGAACCGCCAGCACCGACAGGAGCCGACCATGCCCTCCCTCCCGAGCCGAGAGCCCGACGAGGGTGCCGCACCCGACACGACGCCGGCTGCCGATCCCGTGGGCACCGACGCGCGCAGCGCCGGGGACCCGAACGGACCGGACCGGACGGGGACCGACGCGCAGCCGTCGGCCGGCGCGGAGGCCGTGAGCGTCACCGGTCGCCCCATCGACGACGGCCCCGTCATCGGGCAGCTCGAGCCGGGCGGACCGCCCTCGACCCCTGCGGACCCGACCACCGGCCAGCACGCGGCGGCACGCCCGTACCCGCCGGTGATCGGCGCGCAGGGACGCGCGGCGCGCACGCCGGACGCCGACGGCGGATCCACGACGAGCGGCGCAGCCTCAGCCGAGGGCGCTGCCGCCACGGGCGCCGGCGCACCTTCTACGGGCGGCGGCGCCGCTGACAGCGGTGCCGCGGCGGGTGGCACGCCGACGACCCACACGGGCACGAACGCCCCGGCCGTCACCGGCGCGGCCGGGACGTCCGGTGCCGCGGCGGCGGCATCAGCGGGGACGGCGGCCGCGGACGCGAGCGCGTCCGGACACAGCCGGACGCGGCGGCGCGGGGCGGACCCGGCACCCGCCGACCACCACGACCTGCCCGAGCGGCCGTCGCGGCCCGGCGTCGGCCGGCACCTGCTGGGCACGCTCCTCGGCCTGGTGCTGACGCCCGTGGCACTCCTGCTCAGCGGGATCGGGACCGCTCGCCTGAGCGACGCCGCCGTCAGCGGCGACCCGGTGGGCGACGCGCTCGGCATCACGCTGCTCGCGCTCGGTGTGGTGCTGCTCGCGGTCATCGTGCTGCTCGGCACGTGGTCGCCGGCCGTGCCGCTGGTCGGCGGAGCCGTGTGGGGCGTCGGCCTCGGCCTCGCCTACCTGATCGTGCCGGTGCGGATGGAGGAGTGGGTCGACGAGCTCCTCGGGGACCGCGTGCTCCCCGCCGTGCTCGAGCAGCTCACCGACAACGCCTTGAGCGGCCACCTGCTCGTCACCGGCACGCTCCTCACGGCCGCGGGCATCGCGATCGGACGCGCACGCCGGATCGGACGACGCTGGGCGGAGCGCGTCGCCCTGGCCGACGCCGCACGCGCCGAGGCGGTGCGTGCGGACGCCGCGCGGGCCGAGCAGCGGGCAGCCGCCGCCGACGGGACCGCCTGAGGACTTCTCCCGGCGGCGGCCGGGGCTCTGCTCTACCATCCGAGTCGACACCGGCTCAGCCGGTGACGCACCACTGACGCTGCGTCCGGAGGAACAGTGACCCACGAGAACTCGTCGTCACCGCTCGAGAACCTGCTCGCCGAGAGCCGGAGCTTCCCACCCACCCCCGAGTTCGCCGCGCAGGCGAACGCCCGCCCCGAGGTCTACGACCGTGCCGCGTCCGACCGCCTCGGCTTCTGGGCCGAGCAGGCGCGCACCCTGCTGACCTGGGACCAGGAGTTCACCGAGGTCCTCGACTGGTCGCAGGCACCCGTCGCCCGCTGGTTCGGCGACGGCCGCCTCAACGCCTGCTACAACGCCGTCGACCGGCACGTCGAGGCCGGCCACGGCGACCGCGTCGCGCTGCACTTCGAGGGCGAGCCGGGCGACACGCGCACCCTCACCTACGCCGACCTGCAGCGCGAGGTCTCGCGCGCCGCCAACGCCATGCAGGCGCTCGGCGTGGGCACCGGGGACCGCGTGGCGATCTACCTGCCGATGATCCCCGAGGCCGCGATCGCGATGCTCGCCTGCGCGCGCATCGGCGCCATCCACTCGGTCGTCTTCGGCGGCTTCTCCGCCGAGGCGCTGCGCTCCCGCATCGCCGACGCGGAGGCCACGCTCGTCATCACGGCCGACGGCGGCTACCGCCGGGGCGCCGCCGCCGCGCTCAAGCCCGCGGTCGACGAGGCGCTGACCCCGGGCGCGAACGGCGCCGCGACGACGATCCAGCACGTGCTGGTCGTGCGCCGCACCGGCCAGGACGTGGCGTGGACGCAGGGCCGCGACGTCTGGTGGCACGAGGCGCTGGAGGCGGCCTCCGACACGCACGAGCCCGTCGCGGTCGACGCCGAGCACCCGCTGTTCATCCTCTACACGTCCGGCACGACCGGGAAGCCGAAGGGCATCTTCCACACCACGGGCGGCTACCTCACCCAGGCCGCCTACACGCACCTGAACGTCTTCGACCTCAAGCCGGAGACGGACGTCTACTGGTGCACGGCCGACGTCGGCTGGGTCACCGGGCACTCGTACGTCGTCTACGGCCCCCTGGTCAACGGCGCGACGCAGGTCATGTACGAGGGCACGCCGGACACGCCCCACAAGGGCCGCTGGTGGGAGATCGTCGCCAAGTACGGCGTGACCATCCTCTACACGGCGCCGACGGCGATCCGCACCTGCATGAAGTGGGGCGAGGACATCCCGGCGGGCCACGACCTGTCCTCGCTGCGCCTGCTCGGGTCGGTGGGCGAGCCCATCAACCCGGAGGCGTGGATGTGGTACCGCCGGGTCATCGGCGGGGACCGCACCCCCGTGGTCGACACGTGGTGGCAGACCGAGACCGGGGCGATCATGATCTCGCCCCTGCCAGGCGTCACGGCGGCCAAGCCCGGCTCGGCGCAGACGCCGCTGCCCGGGATCGGCGCCGACGTCGTCGACGAGGAGGCCCACCCGGTGCCGAACGGCTCGGGCGGCTACCTCGTCCTCACCGAGCCGTGGCCGGCCATGCTCCGCGGCATCTGGGGCGACCACCAGCGCTTCGTCGACACCTACTGGTCGCGGTTCCCGGGCATCTACTTCGCGGGCGACGGCGCCAAGAAGGACGCCGACGGCGACATCTGGCTCCTCGGCCGCGTGGACGACGTCATGAACATCTCGGGCCACCGCCTCAGCACGACCGAGATCGAGTCCGCCCTGGTCTCGCACCCGATGGTCGCCGAGGCGGCCGTCGTCGGCGCGAGCGACGAGACCACCGGGCAGGCCGTGGTCGCGTTCGTCATCCTCCGCGCCGAGCACCTCGCCAAGGTGGACGAGCCCGGCGAGGGCGCGGACGTGGCGGCGACGCTGCGGGCCCACGTCGCGAAGGAGATCGGCCCCATCGCGAAGCCGCGAACGATCCTCGTGGTCACCGAGCTGCCGAAGACGCGCTCGGGCAAGATCATGCGGCGCCTGCTGCGCGACGTGGCCGAGCACCGCAAGGTCGGGGACGTCACGACCCTCGCCGACTCCTCGGTGATGGACCTCATCAGCGCCGGGCTGGCGACGCCGGCGGCGGCGAGCGCGGACTGACCCGACCGCACCCCGGACGACGACTGCGCGACGGCGGCGGCTGAGGCCGCCGCCGTCGTCGTCCCGTGCCGCGCGTGCCGTGATGGGATGGGGCATGAGCGCCGACCACCACCTGCGGACCGTCCCTCCCCACACGCAGCTGGACGCCGGCGACGCCGCGGCGGTGCGCGCGCTCGCCGCGGCGGCCCAGGCGCACGACGGCATCGAGGCCCTCGGCGAGCAGACCCTGCTCGACCTGGCCGGGCCCTCGCCCGCGCGGCACGTGCTCGCCGTATCCGGCCACGCTTCGGGCGATCCAGCGGGCGACACGTCGGGCGAGGCGGCGGGCGAGGCGCCCACCGTCGTCGGCTACGCGGCCGTGCGCCACGACGGCCCGGGCGGCGGCGCGACGAGCGCCGAGCTGGTCGTCCACCCGGACCACCGCGGGCGGGGCCTGGGCACCGCCCTCCTCGCCGCCGTGCGCGACGGCTCGCCCGCCGGAACGCCACCGGTGTGGGCCCACGGGAACCTGCCCGCCGCGCGGGCGCTCGCGGCCCGCGCCGGGCTCGCCGTCGTGCGGGAGCTGTGGCAGATGGCGCGCGACCTGCCCGCGGACGAGGGCGCCCTGCCCTCGGACGCCATGGTGGCGCCCGGTGTCACGGTGCGGCCGTTCGTCGTCGGGCGGGACGAGGACGCGTGGCTGCGCGTCAACGCCCGCGCCTTCGCGCGGCACCCGGAGCAGGGGCGCATGACGCGCGCGGACCTGGACGCCCGGGAGGCCGAGCCGTGGTTCGACCCCGCCGACCTGCTCCTCGCCGAGCGCGACGGGGTCGTCGTGGCCTCCGTCTGGATGAAGGTCGAGCCCGGGAGCGACGAGGGCGAGCTGTACGTGCTCGGCGTCGACCCGGACGCCCAGGGTCGGGGGCTCGGCCGGCTCCTCACGGCCCGCACGCTCGCGCACCTCGGCGCGCGCGGCCTGCGACGCGTGGTGCTCTACGTCTCCGCGGGCGACGAGGCGGCGGTCCGGACGTACCGGCGCGCGGGGTTCGAGACGGTGCGCGCCGACGTGCAGTACGCGGACGCGCCGTGACCTCCCACGGCGCACGGTCCGGTGGGACGATTGACGGCATGACCACCGACGCACGGACGGACGACCTGGCCACGGACGGTCCGGACGACCTGGCTCCCGACGTCGACGAGCCCGGTGAGGCCCGCCTGGACCGGGAGGCCGACGCGTTGGTGGAGAGCCCGATCGAGGCGCCGCCGCAGCCGGACCTCGCCGAGATCCTGGACGAGCCGGGGTCCGCCCCGGGCGACGCGCTGCCGGAGGACCGGTTCGGGGACCGCGAGCTGTCGTGGCTGGCCTTCAACCAGCGCGTGCTGGAGCTCGCCGAGGACGAGTCGCTGCCCCTGCTCGAGCGGGTCCGCTACCTGGCGATCTTCGCGTCGAACCTCGACGAGTTCTTCATGGTGCGCGTCGCCGGGCTCAAGCGCCGCATCGCGACCGGGATGGCCGTCACGGCCGCGTCGGGCCTGTCCCCGCGCCAGGTGCTCGAGGCGATCGACGCCCGCGCGCAGGAGCTGATGGAGCGCCACTCCGAGGTGTTCGCCCGCTCGGTGCAGCCCGCCCTCGACGCCGAGGGCATCGCGCTCGTGCACTGGGACGAGCTCGGCGAGGCGGAGCAGGAGCGCCTGCACAAGTACTTCCGCAAGCAGATCTTCCCGGTGCTCACGCCGCTCGCCGTCGACCCCGCGCACCCGTTCCCCTACATCTCGGGGCTCTCGCTCAACCTCGCCGTCGTGGTGGTCAACCCGACCACGGGCAAGGAGCACTTCGCGCGCGTCAAGGTCCCGCCGCTGCTCCCCCGGTTCATCGCGGTGGACGCCCGCGGCCGCCCGAGCGCGCCGAGCACGCAGACGGCCGACCCCGAGAAGGGCCCGACGTCGTTCGTCCCGCTCGAGGACGTCATCGCGCAGCACCTCGAGTCGCTCTTCCCGGGCATGGAGATCGTCGAGCACCACACCTTCCGCGTGACCCGCAACGAGGACGTCGAGGTCGAGGAGGACGACGCCGAGAACATCCTCCAGGCGATGGAGAAGGAGCTGCTGCGCCGGCGCTTCGGCCCGCCCGTGCGCCTCGAGGTCGCCGAGGACATCGCCCCCCGCGTGCGCCAGCTCCTCGTCCGGGAGCTGGGCGTCGACCCGTCCGAGGTCTACGAGCTGCCCGCGCCGCTCGACCTCACCGGGCTCAACCTCATCGCGGACCTCGACCGCGGCGACCTGCACTACCCCCGCTTCGTCGGCGGGACGCACCGGCACCTGGCGGAGGTCGAGAGCTCCAAGCCGACCGACATCTTCGCCGCGATCCGGGCACGGGACATCCTGCTGCACCACCCCTACGACTCGTTCGCGACGTCGGTCCAGGCCTTCCTCGCGCAGGCCGCCGCCGACCCCAAGGTCCTCGCGATCAAGCAGACGCTCTACCGCACCTCCGGGGACTCGCCCATCGTCGACTCGCTCATCGACGCCGCCGAGGCGGGCAAGCAGGTGCTCGCCCTCGTCGAGATCAAGGCGCGCTTCGACGAGCAGGCCAACATCTCCTGGGCGCGCAAGCTCGAGCAGGCCGGCGTGCACGTCGTCTACGGGATCGTCGGGCTCAAGACGCACTGCAAGCTCTCGCTGGTCGTGCGCCAGGAGAACGACGGCCTGCGCCGCTACTGCCACGTCGGCACGGGCAACTACAACCCGAAGACCGCCCGCCTGTACGAGGACCTCGGCCTGCTCACCGCGGACCAGGAGGTCGGCCAGGACCTCACGCGCCTGTTCAACCAGCTCTCCGGGTACGCGCCCAAGGCCAAGTTCCAGCGCCTGCTCGTGGCGCCGCGCTCGGTGCGCTCCGGGCTCGTCGAGCGCATCGAGAAGGAGCGGCAGGCGCACCGCGAGGGTCGTCCCGCGTGGATCAAGATGAAGGTCAACTCCGTCGTGGACGAGACCACCATCGACGCGCTCTACCGCGCCTCGCGCGCGGGGGTACCGATCGACCTCGTCGTGCGGGGCATCTGCGCCGTGCGCCCGGGGGTGCCCGGACTGAGCGAGACCATCCGGGTGCGCTCGATCCTGGGGCGCTTCCTCGAGCACGCCCGGGTCTTCGCGTTCGCCAACGGCGGCGAGGAGCCCGAGGTGTTCATCGGCTCGGCGGACCTCATGCACCGCAACCTCGACCGCCGCGTCGAGACCCTGGTGCGGCTCGCGGACCCGGCCCACGTCCGCGAGCTGATCGAGCTCATCGACGCGTCCATGGCCGACACGACGGCGTCCTGGCACCTGGGCCCCGACAACACGTGGGAGCGCCACAGCCGCGGACCCGACGGTGCGCCCCTGCGCGACCTGCAGGAGAGCCTCATCGCCCGCCAGCGACGCCGGCTCGCGCGCGACCGGTGACGCTCGCGATCGACGGCCGCGCGGCCGCGCCGCTGGGGACCATCCACGCGGCCGGGGCCGTCGTGTGGCGCGAGCACCGGGCGCGCCTCGAGGTCGCGCTCGTCCACCGCCCCCGCTATCGCGACTGGTCCTGGCCCAAGGGCAAGCTCCATCCGGGCGAGGCGGTGCCCTCGGCGGCGGCCCGGGAGGTGGCGGAGGAGACGGGCACCCCCGTCGTCCTGGGCGTGCCCCTGCCCGCGCTGCACTACCGGACGCCGGAGGGCCGGGCGAAGCACGTCCGGTACTGGGCCGCGCGCGCGGCGGGCCCCGGCGACGCCCCGGCGCTGGCGGCGCGCGGGC
>NZ_JACEXH010000113.1:0-11040 GCF_014525465.1 Actinotalea sp. JY-7885
AACGCCGGCGGCGGAGGCGGCGGCGGAGTGGGCGGCGGAGGCGGCGGCGCGGCACCCGGGGTCGCCATGGCGCGGGACGCTACCGGTCGGCGTCGGCGAGCGCGAGCACCACGAGGGCGAGGAGCGCCTCGCCGTACGCGTCGGCGGCGGTCGCGGCCGTGAACCGTGCCTCCTCGCCGGAGGCGGACCGGGTCGTGACCTGCCACGCGTCGTCCGCCCGGGCGAGCGAGACGAAGGTCGAACCGAGCAGGTCGCGCAGCTGGTCCTCGCGGGGCATCCAGAGCGCGTCCTCCTGGGCGACCGAGTCCAGGGCCCACTCCGTCGTGCCGTTGAACCCGAGGATGGTGCCGGTCGGGTACTCGCGCGCCTCGATGGTCATCTCGCTGAGGGTGAAGAGCTCGTCCTCGAGACCGTCCTGCGGGATGACGAAGCGGTCGCCGGCGGCGGGCCTCCACCGCAGTCCGGCGTCACGCAGGGCGGCGGCGAGATGCTGGGAGATCATGCGCCCAGTGTCTCCCGCGCGGGGCGCGACGGCAGGTCCACCGGGCGCTCGCGGTAGTGGTAACGGTCCGAGACCTCGAACCGGAGCCCCTCGTACAGCGCCCGGGCAGCCGCGTTGCCCTCCTCGACCTGGAGGAACGCCCACCCGGCGCCCAGCGTGCGGGCGTGGTCCAGGGCCGCGAGCGTCAGGAGCCGGCCGACCCCGGTCCGTCGCGCCGCGGGCGCGACGGCCAGGCAGGAGAGCCCGACCCAGCCGTCGGCGACGGCGGCACGGATCACGCCGAGGTCGCCGTCCTCGCGCCGGTCGGCGCGCAGGGTGAGGTACGCGGCGGGCGCGCCGCGCAGGAGGCGCTCCGCGAGGGCCAGGTCGACCTCGCGCTGCGCGGCCTTGACGCCCAGCCACCCGTGCAGCCACGCGGCGGTGGGCCGGTCCGCGATCTCCAGCCCGGGCGGGAGATCGCCGGGGCCCGGAGGACTCGCCAGGTCACGGACCATGACCGACGTCGGCGCCGCGACCGCGTAGCCGCGCCGCGCCAGCCGGGCGTCGAGGTCGTCCGGGGCCGAGTCGCGGCAGACCCGCACCACGGCCGGCAGCCCGCGCGCCGCGCACAGGTCCTCGGTCCGGTCGAGGGCCGCCTCGACGTCGCCCGGCGCGCGGAGGGCGGCCACGCTGTTGCCGCGTCGCGTGAATCCCTCCGAGAACCCCACGCGCCACCCGTCGACGTCGACCGCCTCGACCGGCGGCCACGTCGCGACCTCGGTGGCCAGACCGGGACGGCGGGCAGCGGCCGTGGCCGTGGCCGTGGGTGCGGGCGTCGTCACGGGACCTCCTGAGACAGGGGGGCGGTGTAGACGAGGAACGTGTAGCCCGCGGCGTCGCCCCAGTCCCGCTCGGGGGCACGGTGCAGCCCGAGGCGCTCGTACAGCCGGCGCGCGGAGGCCATGGTCGTCAACGTCGTGAGCGCGAGGGTCCACGCACCGGCGGCACGCGCCAGCCCCATCGCCGTCCGCACGAGGAGCTCGCCGACGCCGCACCGGCGCGCGCCCGGGGCGACGGCCAGCATGCGCAGCTCGGCCTCGTGCTCCCCGGCGACCTCGGCGTAGCGCGACGGTGGCCGGACGACCGTCACCGTGCCGAGGAGGCCCCCGTCCTCGCCGACCGCGACGAGCACGGTGCCGTGCTCGGCCCGGTCCACCGCGTCACGCAGCTCCTCGACGTACCAGTGGTCGTCCGGGACGAGGCCGTCCGCGAGGTACGCGGCCACCGTGAGCTCGCCCACGGCCGCGAGCTCGTCCGGACGGGCCGGACGCACCACGACCCCGCTCACCCTGCCGCGCCGTCCCGCTCCGCCGCCGCGCCGCCGCCGTCGTCGTGAGCGGCGTCGTGCACGCCCTCGTCCGGCGCCCCGCCGTCCGGCGCCACGGCCGCGGGGCCGGCGGCGAGGAGCGCGACGAAGCCGTCCTCGTCCAGGATCGGCAGGCCCAGCTCGCGGGCCTTCGCCTCCTTGGTGCCGGCGTTCTCCCCGACGACCACGAAGTCCGTCTTCTTCGACACGCTGCCCGAGGCCTTGCCGCCGCGCGCGAGGATCGCCTCCTTGGCGCCGTCGCGCGAGAAGCCCTCGAGCGACCCCGTGACCACCACGGTGAGCCCCTCGAGCGTGCGCTCGAGCGACGTGTCCCGCTCGTCCTCCATGCGCACGCCCGCGCGCCGCCACGCCTCGACGACGTCGCGGTGCCAGTCCTCCGCGAACCAGTCGACGATCGACTCGGCGATGACCGGGCCCAGCCCTTCGACCTGCGAGAGCCGTGCGACGACCTCGCCCCGCTCGCCCGCGAGGGCCTCCTGGAGCGCGGTCATCGACCCGAAGTGCTGGGCGAGCGCCCGCGCCGCCGTCGGGCCGACGTTGCGGATGCTCAGCGAGACGAGCACCCGCCACAACGGCTTGGTCTTGGCCGCCTCGAGCTCGTCGAGCAAGGTCACCGCGGCCGCTGACGGCAGCCACGCGGGCAGGGCCCGACCCTCCGCCTCCGCGGCGCGCTCCTCGGCCTTGGTCCACGTGGCCCGGCGGCGGAACGGCGTCCGCCGGCGGACGACCCCGTCCTCGTCGGCGCGCGGCTCCCCCGTCTCCGGGTCCCGCACGACGACCTCGATCTCCGCGAGCCTCGCCAGGCTCTCGGCCCGGACGCGCTCCCGCGTGCTCGCGTCCGCGTCGAGGGGGTAGCCCACCAGCGCGAACAGGTCCCCGTCGCTGACGACGGGCGGCGTCTCGGGCACCTCGGGCTGCGTCAGCGCGGTCGCCGTGACCTCGCCGAGCGCCTCGATGTCGAGGCCGCCGCGCGAGCCGATGTGCTCGATGCGGCCGCGCACCTGCGCGGGACAGGTCCGTGCGTTGGGGCAGCGCAGGTCGACCTCCCCCTCGCGCATCGCCCGCAGCGGCGTGCCGCACTCGGGGCACCGCGTCGGCATGACGAACTCGCGTCGCGGCCAGTCGTCGTCGTGCGCCCGCGGGGCCGGGCCGACGATCTCGGGGATGACGTCCCCCGCCTTGCGCAGCACCACGACGTCGCCGATCTTCACGCCCTTGGCGCGCACGACGTCCTGGTTGTGCAGCGTCGCCATCGCCACGGTGGACCCCGCGACGACGGCGGGCTCCATGACGCCGTAGGGCGTCACCCGCCCGGTGCGCCCGACGTTGACCCGGATGTCGAGCAGGCGGGTGTTGACCTCCTCGGGCGGGTACTTGTACGCGATCGCCCAGCGCGGGGCGCGGCTCGTGGCGCCCAGGCGCCGCTGCAGAGCGGTCTCGTCGACCTTGATCACGATGCCGTCGATCTCGTGCTCGACGTCGTGCCGGTGCTCGCCGTAGTAGTCGATCATCTCCACGACGCCCGCCAGGTCGTCGACCACGCGCGTGCGCGCGGACACCGGCAGGCCCCACGACGCGAGCAGCTCGTAGGTCTCGGACTGGCGTGCCGTCGCCTCCTGGCGCCCCGCCCACCGCAGCGCCCCGATGCCGTGGCAGAGCATGCGCAGCGGGCGCGACGCCGTGACGCGCGGATCCTTCTGCCGCAGCGAGCCGGCCGCGGAGTTCCGGGGGTTGGCGAACGGTGCCTTGCCCGCCGCGACCTGCGCCTCGTTGAGCGCGCGGAAGCCCTCGACCGGGAGGAAGACCTCGCCGCGCACCTCGATGAGCTCGGGGTGGTCGTCTCCCGCGAGCACGTGCGGCACGCCCTGGATCGTCTTGACGTTGAGCGTCACGTCCTCGCCCGTGCGGCCGTCGCCCCGGGTCAGCGCGCGCACGAGCCGCCCGTCCTCGTAGAGGAGCGCGATCGCGAGGCCGTCGATCTTGAGCTCGCACAGGTAGTGCAGGTTCTTCGCGGCGCCCTCGAGGTCGCGCGTGACGCGCTCGGCCCACGCGGCGACCTCGTCGGTGGAGAACGCGTTGTCGAGGCTGAGCATCCGCTCGACGTGGTCGACCGCCGTGAACTCGGTCGAGAACGTGCCACCGACGCGCTGCGTGGGCGAGTCGGGCACGCGCAGCTCGGGGTGCGCGTGCTCGAGCGCGTCGAGCCGACGCAGCAGCACGTCGTACTCCGCGTCGGAGACGGTCGGCGCGTCGCGCACGTAGTAGGCGAACTGGTGCGCGCGGATCTCCTCGGCGAGCTCCGTCCACCGGTGCCGTGCGGCGTCGTCGTCCAGGCCGGCGTCCCGCTCGTCCAGCACGGGCGGCGGTGCCGTGCTCTCGAGCACCTCGCTCCCGGGCACCACCGGCTCCGGTACGGCGGGAGGCTGGTCTGTCGTCTCGCTCACAGGCACATCATGGCGCGTCCCACCGACACGCGACCGGGCGTCCGGCGCGACGCAGGTCAGCCCGCGGCCAGCTCCGCGAGGCGCGCGGCGACCTGCTTCGCGATCCCGACGGCGGCCCGCGCGTCGCCCTCGCGCCGGGTCGGGGCGTCCCCGCCGGCGACCGTGCCCGACGTCTCCGCGTGCACGACCACGTCGGCCAACCCGCGGGCCGGCAGCCCGACGGCGGTCCACGGGCCCGCGACCTGCCGGGCGACCTCGCGCGTGTCGGTGCGCCGCCCGTGCTTCTCCTGGGGCAGCCCGAACCAGATCCTGCGGCCGTCCTCGACGGCGGACGCGACCTGCTCCCACTGCGGCCCGCGCAGCGAGGCGGCGGACACCCCGACCCCCTCCGCCCCGCTGCCGCGCAGCACGTCGAACGAGCGGGTCGCGAACCGGACGCCGCCGTGGGCGACGGCCCGCGCGCCCGCCCCGCCCAGGCCCTCGACGACCTGGCGCAGCGCCCTGGTCGCGTCCTCGGCCGGGACGGACCACAGCCGGGTGTGCCCCGAGAAGCTCGGCACGGTCCCGGCGAGCACGTCCGGGAGCTGCGGCTCGCGGAGCACCACGACGGGCTCGGCGCCCGGCACGGCGGTCCTCAGCCGCGCCACCAGGTCGACCAGGCCCTCGGTCATCGACGCGACGAGGTCGCGGACGGCACCGCCGTCGCTCAGCACGCGGTCGCCCCGCGCCAGGTACAGCGTCGCCGCCAGGGTCCACGGGCCGCGGACGCTCAGCACCAACGGGCCGCGGTGGCCGAGCGCGGCGATCGCGAGCTCGTCGAGCTCCTCGCGCAGCGCCGACCGGCAGCGCTCGAGGTCCCGACCGGGCCGGTCGGCGAGCTTCCACCCGTGCGGGCCGAGCTCGGCCGGCAGGTCCATGAGCAGGCCGACCGTGCGCGCGACGGAGTCCGCCCAGGGTCCGCGGTGCGGCAGCTGCGCGAGCGGCGGCATGCCGACGACGCCGTCGGGCGCGTCGGCGAGCTCGCCGACGAGCGTCGTCTGCGCCTCGTGCAGCCGCGTCCCGGGCCACGGGCCGAGCAGCGTGACGCCGGTCATGACCGCGCCTGCCGGGGCGTCGTCGCCCCGCGCCCCAGCGGGCTCACCGGGCGGTCGAGGCGACGGTCGCCTCGGCCAGCACGCGCGTGCCGTCGTAGAGCACCGCCGACTGGCCCGGGGCCAGGCCGCGCAGCCCGTCGACCAGCTCGACCTCGATGCCGTGCGCGGCCGGCCCCACCAGCGCGCGGGCCCGCGCGGCGGCGGGTGCGCCGTGGGCCCGCACCTGCACCTCGCAGTCGAACCAGCCGCCGTCGGTGCGGTCCTCGAACCACACCGGGTCCGTCCCGCGAAGGCGCGTCACCGTGAGCAGCTCCGCGGCGCCCACCACCACCGTGTTCGAGGCCGGCTGGACCTCCAGCACGTAGCGGGGTCGCCCGTCGGGCGCCGGCCGACCGAGCGCGAGCCCCTTGCGCTGCCCGACGGTGTAGGCGTAGGCGCCGTCGTGCCGGCCGAGGACCGTGCCGTCGACGTCGACGACGTCGCCCGGGCGCGAGCCGAGCCGCTCGCGCAGGAAGCCCTGGGTGTCGCCGTCGGCCACGAAGCAGATGTCGTAGGAGTCCGGCTTGGCGGAGACGCCGAGGCCCCGCGCCGCCGCCTCGGCCCGCACCTCGTCCTTCGAGGCGACGTCGCCGAGCGGGAACATCGCGCGTGCCAGGCGCTCGGGCCCCATGACCGCGAGCACGTAGGACTGGTCCTTGGCGGCGTCGCGCGCGCGGTGCAGCGCACGCCCGCCGTCGTCCGCGATCTCGACGCGCGCGTAGTGACCGGTGCACACGGCGTCGAAGCCGAGCGCGACCGCCTTGTCCAGCAGCGCCTCGAACTTGATGTGCTCGTTGCAGCGCACGCACGGGTTGGGCGTCCGCCCGGCCTCGTACTCGGCGACGAAGTCCGCCACGACCGTGCGCTCGAACGTCTCGGACAGGTCCCAGACGTAGTACGGGACGCCCAGCACGTCCGCCGCCCGCCGCGCGTCGCCGGCGTCCTCGATCGAGCAGCAGCCGCGCGAGCCCGTGCGGTACTCGTCGCGGTTGCGCGACAGCGCCATGTGGACCGCGACGACGTCGTGCCCGGCGTCGACCGCGCGGGCCGCGGCGACGGCGGAGTCGACACCACCGGAGAGGGCTGCCAGGACACGCATGCGGCCAGGGTACGTGCGCGCCCGGCCCCGAGGCGTCGGCGACGGCGGTGCGTGCCCGGGCGGATCAGCGCAGGTCGACCCGGTAGACGTTGGTCTCCCGCGCGACGAAGCCGACCCGGCGGTAGAGCCGGTTCGCGGCCTCCCGCGACGGGCGCGAGGTGAGATCCACGGTCCGGGCACCGAGCTCGGCCGCGCGCGCGACGGCCGCCCGGAGCAGCGCCTCGCCGACCCCGCGCCCGCGCGCGGAGCCGTCGACGACGACGTCCTCGACCCACGCGCGGCGCCCCGTGGGCAACGGGAACTCCACCAGCGTGAGCGACCCGACGACGTCTCCCCCGACCCGGGCCACGAGCATCGAGACGGCCGGGGAGTCGACGATCTCCGCCAGCGCCGCGGCCGTCACCGGCGCCGCGGACGACGACAGCTGCGGCAGCAGGCCCTCCCACGCCGCCACGAGCTCGGGCGTCACCGCCGTGACGACCTCGACGACGACGTCATCCGGACCGGACCGCTGGGTCACGCGCTGCTCCATCCGGCGAGCGTAGGGCTCGCTACGGTGGCGGGATGGCAACGGAGCAGCGGGTCGGCGAGCACGACGTGCGCACGAGCGACGGGCGCACCCTGCGCGCCTACGACGCACGACCGGACCGCGCGGACGCGCCGGTCGTGGTGTGGCACCACGGCTCCCCCCACTCCGGGCGGCTCCTGGCGCCGCTCCTGGAGCCCGCCGTCGAGCGCGGCATCCACCTGGTCACCTACGCGCGCCCGGCGTACGGCGGCTCGACCCCGCGGCCCGGCCGCGACGTCGCCTCGGCCGCCGACGACGTCGCCCACGTCGCCGACGCGCTCGGCCTGGGCCGCTTCGCCGTGCTGGGACACTCCGGCGGCGGCCCGCACGCGCTCGCGTGCGCCGCCCTCCTCGCCGACCGCGTGACCGCGGCCGCCTCGCTGTCGGGCCCGGCGCCCTGGGACGGCGACGAGGCGTGGTTCGCCGGCATGCGCTCCGACGCCGCGCTGCGGGCGGCGACGCAGGGCCGCGAGGCCCGGGCGCGGCTCGCCGAGGTCGAGGAGTTCGACGAGGAGACCTTCACCGCCGCGGACTGGGCCGCCCTCTCGGGGCCGTGGGCTGCCCTCGGCGAGGACGCGAGCGACCCGGCCGCGACCCCGGACGGCCTCGTGGACGACGACGTCGCGTTCGTCTCGCCGTGGGGCTTCGACCTTGCCGACGTCCGGGTGCCCACGCTCGTGCTCCACGGCGGACAGGACCGGATGGTGCCCCCCTCGCACGCGGCCCGCCTCGGCGCCCTGCTGCCGGGGGCCGAGGCGCGCCTGCTGCCCGAGGACGGCCACATCTCGGTGCTGCGCGAGTACGGCGCGGTGCTGGACCGCCTCACCGGGCGCTGAGTCCGCCGCCGCTCGCGCAGGTCCGTCTCGCCGCGCGCCCCGGCCGGCGACGTCACACGATGGACGGACCACGAGAGGAAGGCGAGACCATGACCGCTGCACCCGACGAGGACCTGCGCACCGTCCGCCACCTCCTCGAGGACGCGCACGTCGCGATGCTCACGTCCATCGCGCCCGACGGCACGCTCATGAGCCGCCCGATGGGCATGCAGGCGGTCGACTTCGACGGCGACCTGTGGTTCTTCGCCGAGCGCAGCTCGCGCCTCGTCGCCCACGTGACGGTCCACCCGCAGGTCAACGTCGCGGTGGCCGCCGGCTCGAGCTGGGTGTCGTTGACCGGCCGGGCGCGCGTGGTCGAGGACGACGCCAAGAAGCGCCAGCTCTGGAACGCGGTCGTCGAGGCGTGGCTGCCCCAGGGCCCGGACGACCCGGAGGCCGTGCTGCTGCACGTCGCGGCCGACTCCGCGGAGTACTGGGACTCGCCGGGGCGCGTCGCCACGCTGATCAGCTTCGTCAAGGCGAAGGTGACCGGCGAGCGCTACGACGGCGGGGAGAACGAGCGCGTCGAGCTGTGAGGCGTCAGCTCGCCTGGTCGTAGCTCTCGACGACCGACACGCTGAGCGGGAACTCGACGGGGGCGGCGCCGAACAGCAGACGCCCGGCCTCCGCGGCCGCGGCGCGGACGGCGTCGGCCACGGCGTCCGCGGCGGGCTCGGGGGCGTGCACCATCACCTCGTCGTGCAGGAAGAAGACGAGGTGCGGCCTGCCCTCGACGTCGCGCAGGCGGCGGCGCAGCGACGCCATCCAGCACAGGGCCCACTCGGCCGCGGTGCCCTGGACCACGAAGTTGCGCGTGAAGCGGCCCCAGTCCCGGGCCCGGCGCCGCACGGCGCGAACCTCCTCGGCGTCGGCCCCCTCCCCGCTCGCGGCGTGCAGCGCGTCGAGGAAGGCCGGCGACGGCGCCGGCGACGTGCGCCCGAGCCAGGTCGAGACGACCTCGCCGTGCTCACCGGCCCGCGCGGCGCGCTCCACCAGGCCGAGCGCCCGGGGGTAGGCCCGCGTGAGCCGCGGGACGAGCGCGCCGCTCGCCCCGCTCGTGGCGCCGTAGAGAGCGCCGAGCATCGCGTACTTCGCCTGCTCGCGGGTCTGGACGACCCCCGCCGCGACCAGCCCCTGGTAGAGGTCCGCCGCCCGGCCTGCGGCGGCCATCGCGTCGTCCCCCGACATGGCCGCCAGGACCCGCGGCTCGAGCTGCGCGGCATCGGCGACGACGAGACGCCACCCGGGGTCCGCGCGCACCGCGGCCCGGATGTCCGCGGGCAGCTGGAGCGCGCCTCCCCCGCTCGTCGCCCAGCGCCCCGTGACGACGCCGCCCGGCACGTAGTCGGGCCGGAACCGACCGTCCTGCACCCACGTCTGCATCCAGGTCCACCCGTTGGCGCTGAGCAGGCGCGAGAGCCGCTTGTGCTCGAGCAGCGGCTCGACGACGGGGTGGTCGAGCCCGCGGATCTCCCCCTTGCGGGTCGACGTGACGTCGAGGCCGGCCGCCCGCAGGGCGGCGAGCAGCTCCGGTTGGGAGTCGACGTTGAGACCGGGCCGGTCGAGCGCGGCGCGCACCTGGTCGGCCACCGCCTCCAGACGGCGCGGTCGCCCGCCCGCGCGGGGTCGCTCCCCGAGCGCCGCGGTCAGCGTGCGGTCGTGCACCCGGACGTCCCACGGCATGCCGTCGTGGCGCATCTCCGCGGCGATGAGGGCACCGGTGGACTCGGCCGCCAGGAGCAGCCGGAGGCGACCGGGCTCCCGCGAGCCGGCCACGGCCTCGAGCTGGTCTCCGAGTGCCGCCACCGGGTCGGGCGTGCCGCCGCCGGCGTGCGCCGCGGCCCCGGACGCGGTGTGGTCGAAGGCGGCGTCGTCCCCGGACGCGGCGTCGTCCCCGAATGCGGCGTCGAAGAGGGTGGTCGCGCCGGCCGTCGCGGCGGGCACGTCCGGGCGCGCGGCGTCCCAGGGCCCCGCGGGCGCCTCCGCGAGCCGGGACCCGGCGCACAGGACGCTCCGGCGCAGGATCGCGTGGCACAGCCGCAGGTCGTGGCACCGCTCGACCCGGACACCCGCCTCGAGCAGCGGCGGGTACCGGCGCGCCGTGTCGTCCCAGACCCAGCGCGGCCTGGCGGACGGGTCCGACTCCCGCCGGGCGACGGCCGCCGGCAGGTCGCCCGGGGCGACGGGCGTGCGGTGCCGGGCCGAGCCGTCGTCGGCCGTCTCGACGAGCACGACGCCGCCGGGGTGGGCGGGGTCGTCGACGACCACGACGAAGGGCACACCCCATTGTCGGGGCGGGCACCGACACGTGGTGCCGCGGTCCGCCCTCAGCGCCAGGGGCGCTGGTCCGCCGCGAGCCGGTAGAGCACGTGCGGGCGCACGGGATGCCCCTCGGGCACGTCGGGGTGGTCGAAGTCGCCGACGGGGTCGCGCCACATCCCGATCCGGCGCATCACCGCCTGCGAGCGCTCGTTGCCCACGGCCGTGAAGGAGACGACGTCCGCCCATCCGAGCACGTCGAACGCGACGTCGAGCGCCGCCCTCGCCGCCTCCGTGGCGAAGCCCTGCCCCCAGTGCCCGACGGCCAGCCGCCAGCCGACCTCGCGCCGCGGCTCGAACGCCGCCTCGAAGGCCACCGGCCACAGCCCGGTGAAGCCGATGAACTCCCCCGTGTCGCGCCGCTCGAGCGCCCACAGGCCCCAGCCCTCGGCGTCCCAGTGCGCCGCGACCCGCGCGACCAGGCGCTCGGTGTCCTCGCGCGTCCCGTGGCGCGCGAAGTGCTCCATGACCACCGGGTCGTCGTTCATCGCGGCGAAGGGGTCGAGGTCAGCGGGCTCGAACCCGCGCAGCACGAGCCGGTCCGTCACGACGCGGCGGGGGGCGGTTCGCTCGGTGCTCATCCGCCCGACCCTAGGGCGCGAGCGCCCCGGCCGATAGACCGCGGACCCCCGCTCCCGCCACGCGGGCGCCCACGTCCGCGACGACGAGGGCCGCGACCCGCGGGCGGGCCGGGCGGGCGCGCACCAGCGCGGCGCGAACCCCGCGTCAGCGTG
>NZ_JACEXH010000114.1:0-10861 GCF_014525465.1 Actinotalea sp. JY-7885
ACGGCGTCGACGATCCGGCGGCCGACGACGGCGCCGACGACGGCTGCGGCCACGGCGACGGCGGCCGTGCGCCCGAGCCCGGCCACGGCCGAGCGGCCGGCGGCACCGGCGACGAGCGCCACCAGGACGACGCCCGCGACGGTCATGCCGACGGAGCTGCCCACCGCGAGGCCGCTGAGCGTGCCGACCACGTCGCCGTCGTCGTTCGCGAGCGCGACCACGGCGACGACCGACGCGGCAGCGACGGTGAGCCAGCCGGTGGCGACTCCCACGACCGACGCGCGCGAGCGCTCGAGCCCGAACAGGACGCGCGAGAGGTGGAAGAGCAGCCCGAAGCCCACGAGCCCGGGGGCGAGCAGGGTGAGCGTCGGAGCCATGGCGGCCACGGTCTGGGGGTCCCGGCTCGCGTCGACGTCGCCGAAGACCTGCGCGACGGCGGGGGCGACGGCGGCCAGGGCGGCCGCTCCCGCCGCGCCGACCACGAGCACCGTCCGCGTGCTGGCGGCCACGAGGCGCGCCGCGACGTCGTGGGCGCCGTGCGCGTGGTGCTCGGCGATGCGGGGGAACGTCGCGGTGGCCAGGGGCACGGCGAGCACCGCGTACGGGAGCAGGTAGACCGCCTGGGAGTACTGGAAGAGGTTGACGGTGCCGTCGTCGCCGTAGGCGTTCGCGAGGCGCAGCGTCACGAGCACGGAGACCTGCTGCGCGAGGAGGCCGCCGATGCCGGAGAGCGCGAGCCGGGTCGCGCGGCGCCCGACGCCGTCCGGGAAGCGCAGGGTCGGGCGCAGCCGGACCCCGGAGCGCAGCACCGGGACGAGGAGCGGCAGGCTCATCGCGGCCACGCCGGCGGTCGTGCCCCAGCCGAGCCAGGCCACCGCGGCCGTCGACAGCGACGCCGGGTCGTCGACCGCCTGCACGGCGAGCCCACGGAAGACGAGGTAGCTCGTCATGACGACGACGCTCGAGGCGAGCGGCGCGGCGGCGGGCCAGGCGAACCGGCGCTGGGCCTGGAGGATGCCCGTGAGCACGATGCCGACGCCGTACAGCGCGACCTGCGGCGCGAAGACGACCAGCAGGTGCGCCGAGAGCTCGACCGTCGCCGCCGGGTAGCGCTCCGGGGACAGGAACAGCTCGGTGAGCGGGCGCGCGACCAGAGCGAGCAGCACCGACGCGGGCACGAGCACGGCGACGGCCCAGGTGAGCATCGCCGACGCGATCCGGTCGACCTCGTGGCGGGTGCCGCGGCTCAGCGGTCCCGCCAGCAGCGGGACGACCGCACCCGCGAGCGCGCCGCCGGCCAGCACCTCGAACAGGACGTTCGGCAGCACGTTGGCCGTCGCGTACGCGGTCCCCGTCTGGGTGGAGCCGACCGCCCAGGACTGGACGAACCACCGCCCGAAGCCGAGCAGCCGGCTCAGCACCGTGATGCCCGCGATGAGCGCGGCAGCCCCGACGAGCCCGCCCAGCGCCCGCCGGGCGGCCGGGCTCACGCGCGGTCCCGGCGCCGGCCCCACTCGTCCAGGGCGCGCAGGGCGGGCGTGCGCGCGATGACGGCGGTGAAGCTCACCCGCTCGCTCGCGAGCGTCAGGCCGACGACCGCGGCGAGGAGTGCGGCGCGCACGGGCCGGGGCGTCCCGAGTACGAGCGCCGTGCCGACGATCGCACCCAGGGCGTTGGCCCCGCCGTCACCGAGCATGTCCTGCTCGCCGAGGTCGCGCGGCAGCGCCGCACCGGCCGCGCCGAGCGCCGCCGCGGCAGCGGGTGCGCCCGCGGTCACGAGGGCCGGTGCGGCGAGCAGCGCGCCCGCCTTGAGGGCACGCCCCGGGCGCAGGTCGAGGAGGTTGACGAGGTTGGCGGTGCCGGCCACGAGAGCGCCGGCGCACAGCACGTCGATCGCGTGGGCCACGCGGCCGGTCGTGCCCCGCTCGAGCGCGAGCGCGGACGCCACGACGCCCGTGGCGCCGATGCCGAGGACCTTCAGACCGCCCGTGGTCAGCTCGCCGTGCGCGAGGGCGCCGAGGTGACCCCGCAGACCCTTGCGGGTGCGGCTGACGTCCTCCGAGAGGTCGTCGACCAGGCCGAACGTCGCGCCGCCCGCCGCGGCGACCGCACCGGCGAGCGCCTCCCTGCTCCCCGACCTGCCTCCGGCGAGGGCGCCGGCGACGAGCCCGGCGGCGACCGCGGGTCCCTCCAGGAGGCTGATGGGTGCCCCCCGGTGGTTGACCCGCGTCCAGCGCGGCGACCCGCCCAGGGTCGCCCCGAGCGCACGGCGCCCGACGGCGGTCACGGCCGCGGCGGTCGTGGCCGCAGCCACGGCGGCGCGCACGATGCTCATCCCTGCTCCGTGCCGGCCTCGGCGCCGGGGTCGGACTCCGTGGCGGCATCGACCGGCGCCTGCGCCACGCGCTCGATGGGCGGCAGGACGACGTGCGGCGGCAGCGGCGCGGTGGCGTCCGGGCTCGGGCCGTAGTGGCCCACGCTCCCGCCGAGGCTCGCGCTCAGCGCCATCGGCACCGAGACCTGCCCCACGAGCTCGTTGGCCGACTCGACGGTGCTGATGCGGCTGGCCGTCCCCTCGTCGGCGCGCACCCGCTCGACCAGGCTGCCCTCGACGAGCTCGCCCCCGACCACCACGGCGGCACGCGACCGCTCCTGGGCCGCGCGCGCGATCTGCAGCGCGGACGTGAGCCGCGCGTCGGCGAGCTCCTGCACGGCCGGGTCGTCCTCGGGCGTCGCCTGCGTGGACTCGGCCTCCTCGGCGCTCACCGTGGGCCCCGCGAGGACGACGATGGCGTCGGCCGGCGCGCTCACGCCGCCGTCGCCGAGCGTGACGAGCCCGGACTCGACGAGCAGGTCCATGACGGTGACCGCGTCGGCGGCGACCGCGTCCGGGTCGGTCGGCTCGGCCATCGTCAGCGCCTGCGCGAGCGCCTCGGCCAGCTCCGTCCCCGTGCCCGCGTCCTGCGCGGGAACCGGGTCGAGCCGCTCGACGAGGCTGCTCGCGATGCCCTGGCGGAAGGAGCGCTGGTCGGGGTCGTCCCACAGCTCGGTGACCTGCACCGTGGCGGAGACCGTCGCACCGGCCTGCGTCAGGCGCTCGGTGACCGCGTCGCGCACCTCGGGCGCGACGTCGTCGAGCTGCACGACGGCAACCCGTCGCCCGGGCAGGATGCCGTCGAGGAGCTCCGGCGCGGCGGCGGCGAACGCCGCCTCCTGCGCCGCGAGGTCCGCCGACGCGTCGTCGAGCTGGGCGCGCAGCTCCTCCTTCTCGGCCCGGAGCTGCTCCACCTGGCCCGTCAGCGTGTCGCCGATGGTCTCCTTCAGCGGACCCGCGCCCAGCGCGATGCCGACGGCGAGCGCGAGGAAGACGGAGATGAGGGAGACGATGTGGTACCTGAAGTCGATCACTGTGAGGTCTCTCGGTCGGTGGCGGCGGGGGACGTCATGCCCCACCGCCGAACAGGCCCCGCACGGACGACCAGACGTCGTCGAACCAGGCGGCGGACAGGCCGAACAGGGTCTGCCCGGCCGACGTGGAGGCGAGCGCGACCCCGAGTGCGAGCAGCCCGGCGACGATGAGCCACGCGAGCTGCCAGTTCGAGATCCGCTGGCGGTAGAGACGTGAGACGCCCTTGGCGTCGATGAGCTTGCTGCCGACGCGCAGGCGCGTGAGGAACGTGCTCGCCATGCCGGAACGGCCCTTGTCGAGGAACTCGACGAGGGTGGCGTGCGTGCCGACGGCCACGATGAGCTCCGCGCCCTTGTCGTCGGCCAGCAGCATCGCGACGTCCTCGCTCGTGCCGGTCGCCGGGAACACGACGTGCTTGACGCCGAGCTTCTCGACGCGCTCGACGCCCGGGGCGTGGCCGTCGCGGTACGCGTGCACGACGACCTCGGCCCCGCACCGCAGCGCACGGTCCGAGACGGAGTCCATGTCGCCCACGATGAGGTCGGGCTTCCAGCCGGCCTCGAGGATCGCGTCGGCGCCGCCGTCCACGCCGATGAGCACCGGGCGGTACTCCTTGACGTAGTGCCGCAGCGCGACGAGGTCTTCCTTGTAGTGGTACCCGCGCACGACGATGAGCACCTGGCGACCGTCGATGACCGTCTCGATGTCGGGGACGCCGACCCCGTCGAGCAGGAGCGCTCGCTCCCGGCGGAGGTAGTCCATGGTGTTGGCCGCGAACGACTCGAGCTGGACCGCCAGGCCCGCGCGGGCCTCCTCCATCGCCGCGGCGACCGAGGCCTCGTCCTGCACGGTCCCCTCGGCCACGAGGCGGTCGCCGTCGTACACCGCGCCGTCGACGACGCGCACCTGCCGACCCTCCGTGAGGGTCAGGACGTCGGGGCCGAGGTCGTCCACCAGCGGGATCCCCGCGGCCAGGAGGATGTCCGGACCGAGGTTCGGGTAGCGGCCCGACGTCGACCGTGCCGCGTTGAGCACGGCGGCAGGCCGGCACGCGGCGAGCGCCTCGGCCGAGACGCGGTCGATGTCCAGGTGGTCGATCACGGCGACGTCACCGGGCCGCAGCCGCTTGGTGAGGTTCTTGGTCCGGGGGTCGACCCGGACCGGCCCGTGCAGTCCGGGTTCGTCAGGAGCCGCTCGGCGCGGTCGCAGGCTGAGTCTCATCGGGGATCATCGTCCCACGACGGAGCGCTCGAGGAGCTCAGCCGCGTGCTGCCGCGCGGCGTCCGAGTCCTCCTGCCCCGAGAGCATGCGCGCGAGCTCGGCGACGCGATCCTGCCCCTCGACGTGCCGCACGTCCGACGCGGTGACGACGTCACCGGCGGTGGACTTGGTCACGACGAGGTGCCGGTCGGCGAACGCGGCCACCTGCGCGAGGTGCGTGACGACCACGACCTGGGCGCCGAGCGCCAGCTCGGCGAGGCGCCGACCGACCTCCACCGCCGCCTTGCCGCCGACCCCGGCGTCGACCTCGTCGAAGACGAACGTCGGGGGCCGCGCCGCACCCGAGCCGGGTGCCGTCGCCAGCGCGACCTCGATCGCGAGCATGACGCGCGAGAGCTCACCGCCCGACGCGCCCTGACCCAGGGGCCGGGGCGGGGCACCCGCGTGGGAGGCCAGCAGCATCTCGACGTCCTCGGCGCCCCACGGCCCGGGCTCGGGCGTCGGGTGGAGCCGTACCTCGAGCACGGCGGACGCCATGGCCAGCCCGGCGAGCTCGGCCGTCACGGCGGACGCGAGCCGCGTCGCGGCGTCCGTCCGCGCGGCGGTCAGCCGGGCCGCGAGCGTCGTGAGCCGCTCCTCGAGCTCGCCGAGACGTGCCCGCAGGGCGGCCGTCCGGTCGTCGGTGCCCTCGAGCTCGAGCAGGCGCAGGCCGGCGTCCTGGGACCAGGCCAGCACCTCGTCGAGGGTCCCGGCGCCGTGGCTGCGGCTCAGGGCCGTCAGCTCCGCGCGCCGCCGGTTGACCTCCTCGAGGCGCGCCGGGTCCGCGAGGAGCGAGTCGCCGTGGCTCGCGAGCTCGGCGGAGACGTCGTCGAGGAGGTAACGGGCCTCGGCGAGGCGCTCCGCCAGGGCGGCGAGGACGCCGTCGTGGGGCGCGACGGCCTCGAGGCTCCGCCGGGCGAGCTCCACGGTCGCCGTGGCGCCCGCTCCCCCGTCGTCGTCGCCCGCCAGGGCCAGGTGGGCGGACGCAGCGGCGGTGCGGAGCTCCTCGACGTGACCGAGGCGCGCGGCCTCGGCCGCGAGCTCGACGTCCTCCCCCGGCTGGGGCGCCAGGCGCTCGACCTCCGCGAGGCCCAGGCGCAGCAGCTCCGCCTCGCGCGAGCGCTCCGCAGCGCTCGACACCATGGCGTCGAGCTCCTCGGCCGCGCGCTGACGCTGCGACCACGCCGCGCGGTACTCGGCGAGCACGGCCGCGTGCTCGGCGCCCGCGAAGGCGTCGAGGGCCTCGCGCTGACGACGCGGCGAGCGCAGCCGGGCCTGGTCCTGCTGGCCGTGCACGGTGACCAGGTCCTCCGCGATCTCCCCGAGGACGGACTGCGGCACCGTCCGCCCGCCGAGGAAGGCGCGCGAGCGGCCGGCGGCCGCGACGGTGCGCAGCGCCACGAGGGTCCCGTCGTCGTCCACCTGCGCGCCGGCCTCGCGGGCGCGCTCGGCGACGGGCGAGGCCGGGTCGACGACGAAGCAGCCCTCGGCCGTCGCCTGGCTCGCCCCGACGCGCACGACGGCCGCGTCCGCACGGCGCCCGAGCAGCAGGTTCAGCCCGGAGAGCACCATCGTCTTGCCGGCCCCGGTCTCGCCGGTGATGGCGGTGAGCCCCGGTCCGAGCGACACGGTGGCCGCCTCGATGACGCCGAGGTTCTCGATCCGAATCTCCTCGATCACCCGCCGTCCCCCGCCGCGACCACGGCACCCTCCCGAGCCGCGCCCTCGTCGCGCTCGGTGCTGCCGTTCGGCCCTCGACCGCGCCACCCGGTCACGGGCAGCGCGAAGCGGGAGACCAGCCGGTCGGTGAAGGGCGCGTGGCTCATCCGGGCAAGCCGGACGGGCACGGGGCTGCGCCGCACCTCCACCCGGGTCCCGACGGGCAGGTCGATCTTGCGCCGGCCGTCACAGGTGAGCACGCCCTCGCTCGACGAACGGCCGAGGATCTCGACCGCCAGCACCGACGCGGGGCCCACGACGAGCGGGCGGGCGAAGAGGGCGTGCGCCGACACCGGCACGAGCAGCATCGCGTCGACGTCCGGCCAGACCACCGGGCCCCCGGCCGAGAACGCGTGCGCGGTGGACCCGGTGGACGTCGCCATGACGACGCCGTCGCAGCCGAAGGAGGACAGCGGGCGCCCGTCGACCTCGACGACGACCTCGACCATGCGGGCGCGGTCCGACTTCTCGACGGTGGCCTCGTTCAGCGCCCAGCCCGTGCGGACGTCGCCGCCCGGCTGCAGGACGCGCACCTCGATCGTCCCGCGCTCCTCGACGTCGTACTCGCGCGACGCGATCCGGCGCACCGCCTCGTCGATCTGCTCGCGCTCGCTCTCGGCGAGGAACCCGACATGTCCGAGGTTGACGCCGAGCAGGGGCACGCCGGAGCCGTGCGTCAGCTCCGCCGCGCGCAGGATCGTCCCGTCGCCGCCCAGGACGACCACCATCTCGAGCGCGTCGACGTCGCCGACCTGCTCCTCGAAGACGGGGTCGAGCCCGTGCGCGCGCAGCGCGCGCACAGCCTCCTCGGCGGCGCGCACCGCCTCGGGCCGACCGCCGTGGCTGACGACGAGCACCGACCGGTTCATGCGGTCCTCCGCGGCAGTCCTCGGAGCTCGTCGACCATCACGGCGGTGGTCCCGTCCACGACGGCGCGCCGCACCGCCTCGCGGACGTGCAGCGCGTCCCGCCCCTCGGCGGGCTCCGGTCGCAGCCACACGAAGTACTCGTGGTTGCCGGCGGGCCCGGGCACCGGGCTGGGCACGACGGCGCGCAGAGACGCCCCGTGCGCCCGCGCGGCCTCGACGACACCGAGGACGGCCTCGCGCCGCAGGTCGGTCGACTTCACGACCCCGCCCGAGCCGAGGCGCTCCCGCCCGACCTCGAACTGCGGCTTGACCATGAGCAGCAGGTCGCCCGCCGGCTCGCACAGCGCCACGAGCGGCCCCACCACGAGCGTCAGCGAGATGAAGGAGAGGTCCGCCACGACGAGCTCCGCGAGCCGCGGGAGGCCCGTGGGTGCGAGGTCGCGCACGTTGACGCCCTCGCGGCACGTCACCCGGGGATCGCCGGCCAGCGCGGGATCCATCTGCCCGTGGCCGACGTCGACGGCGTGCACGTGGGCGGCACCCCGCTCGAGCAGCACCTGGGTGAACCCGCCCGTCGAGGCCCCGGCGTCCAGGCACCAGCGGCCGCGCGGGTCGGGGGCGCCGGGCGCACCCGCCAGGCTGTCGAGGGCCCCGGCGAGCTTGAGCGCGGCGCGCGAGACGTACTCGGTCGCGGGGGCGTCCACGGTGATCTCCGCGTCCTCGCCCACCGGACGCGAGGGCTTCGTGACGACCTCGCCGTCGACCGCGACCCGTCCCTCGGCGAGGAGCCGCGCCGCGCGCGTGCGGGAGCGCACGAGTCCGCGGCGCACCAGCTCCGCGTCGAGGCGGGCGGCGCCGGCGGTCACGGTCCCTCCGCGAGCCGGTCCGCCAGGGCGGCGTGCACCGCCTCGAAGACGCCGACGTGCTCACGCACCGGCCGCTCGGCCAGGCCGTCGAGCACGCTGAGCGCCTGGTCGACGGCGTCGTCGCCCGTCCCGGCGCCCGCCATCCCCTCGTGCTCCACGCGCACCCCTTCGTCGTCGATCGCTCGTCGAACGCCCACGCTACCGCCCACGGGTGGAGGACCGCGGGCCTGACGCGCGAAGCTCAGCGCGGTGCGGGAACCAGCTCCGGCACCGTGCCCGCGTCCACGGACCCGCCAGCGTCGACAGCCGTCCAGACGGCGCCGCAGGCGGCCCGCACCACGTCCATCGGGTCGCCGCCCGCGCCGGACCGCACCTCGAGCGCACGGTCGCGCACCGTCGCCGACGCGTCGCCGCAGACCCACCAGCCCTCGCGGAGAGCGGGGGCGCGGTGCGGCTGGTGCAGCGCCCGCAGGTCCTCCCCGAGGAAGCTCGGCCGGTCGTGGGCCGGAGCCAGCACGACGTCGCGCGCCGAGCTCACGCCCGTGAGCACGTGCAGGCCGGGGAACCCGGCCGCGCGGGCGCCGCCCAGGTCGGTGTCCAGCCGGTCGCCGATCACCAGAGGTCGCTGCGCCGATCGGCGCTCGGCCGCCAGCCGGAACATCGTCGGCTCGGGCTTGCCGGCGCTCACGGGCTCGACGCCGGTCGCCGCGCGTACGACGCCGACGAGGGAGCCGTTCCCCGGTGCGATGCCCCGCTCGTTGGGGAGCGTGAGGTCCAGGTTGCTCACCACGTACCAGGCGCCCCGCTGCACGGCGTACGCCGCCTCCGCGAGGTGCTTCCACCCGAGGTCGGGCGCGAAGCCCTGGACCACGGCGGCCGGCTCGTCATCGGCCGAGGTCACGACCTCCATGCCCACCGCACGCACCGCCGTCACCAGCCCGGCGCCGCCGACAACGAGCACGCGGGAGCCGGCCTCGAGCCGCTCGGCGAGCACCGCGGCGGCGGCCTGGGCAGCCGTCATGACCTCACCCGGCTCGGCGGGGATGCCGAGACCGCTGAGCTGCCCGGCGACCGCCTCCGGCTCGCGGGAGGCGTTGTTCGTCACGAAGACCAGCGACATGCCGGCCTCACGTGCAGCGGCCAGGCTCTCCGCCGCGTGCGTGATCGGCTCCGGACCGCGATACGCGACCCCGTCGAGGTCGACCAGAGCGAGGTCGTAGGCCTGGGCCAGGGTGCTCGTGCACTCGATGAGCATCAGCTCTCCCGCCCGCCGTCGACCCCGCCCGAGGCCGACGCCTCAGGCGCACGGTCCGGCGCGACCTCGTCAGGCGCCGCGTCGGCGCCGCCGTCCTCCTCGAGGTCGTACACGACCACCTCGTCATCGGTGCCGCCGAGCTGGGCGTCGATCGCCGCGGCCTCGGCAAGCCTTCCCGCGGCCCGTAGTGCCTCGGCCCGCGCCTCCAGGACCCGCTCCGCCTGCTCGCCCGACGCCGCCCGCACGGCCGGCGCCGACAGCGCGGCGAGCGCGGCGTCCGGGTCGCCGAGATCCAGGCGTGCGCCGGCGACGACGATCGCGAGCTCCACCAGTCCCTCCGGCTCGAGCGTCCGCGCGGCCTCCTCCTGGGAGATCGCGATCGCCCGCTCGGGCCTGCCGAGCCCACGCTCGCAGTCGGCCAGCAGCGGCAGGTGCTCGTCCGAGCCGTTGAGACGACGGACCGTCCGCAGCTCACGGAGCGCCTCGGCGTACCGGCCCGTGCGGTAGGCGGTGAGCCCGGCCGCCTCCCGGACGACGTCGACCCGGCCGGCACGGCGAACGGCCGCCTGGGCGTGCTCGTAGGCCAGCTCCGGGTCGTCGTCGAGCAGGCGGCCCGCCATCACGAGGTGCCGTGCGACACCGTCGGCGTTGTCCTTGCTGAGCGTCCGCAGTCGGCTCCGCGCCGCCCGGTCCAGATCCGACGCCTGGACGTCGTCCGGCAGCTCGGGGGCGACGGGTCCGCGCGGCTTCTCGCGCTCACGAGCATCCGCCGGGCGCTCGACGCCGCCGCGCGCGGGTCGAGGCGTCGTCGGACGCCCTCCACGGTCCGCAGCACCGCGACTGTCGGGACGACCACGACCCGGTCCGCCCGACCCAGCCGGAGCCGACGTCCGTTCGGGACGAGGACGCGCGGACGCCCCGGATCCGCCCGCCGCCCCGGCGCGCGTGCGGGGCTTGCGCGGGTCGTACCGCTCACCGGCGCCGCGCCCGGCGTCGCGCCGATCCCCGCCTCCCGCGGATCCACGACCTGAGCCGCCGAACGAGTCCCGTCGAGGCTCAGCACGGCGATCCGCACCTGGGGCGCGGCCCGTGCCGCCCGCGGGACCCGCGCCACGATCCGTGGCGCCGTTCACACGCTTCTCCGCGCGCCCCGACGATGCTCCATCGACAGGCTTGCGCGCACCAGTGCTGTCGTCAGACACGCCGGCACGTCCTCTCTTCTTGACTCGACCCATCGTCTCACGCGGGGCGCGGACGGTTCTCACGGGGCCCCTTCCGGGACCGGCGCTACGCCATCAGCGCCGCCCGAAGCGCGCACGCCGAACAACGACGGCGCGACGGGGACAACTTTCGGGCAACGCAACGAGGCCGTCCCCGAAAAGGGGACGGCCTCGTTGTGAAGTGATGTTCGGCGGCGACCTACTCTCCCACACAGTCTCCCGTGCAGTACCATCGGCGCAGAAGGGCTTAGCTTCCGGGTTCG
>NZ_JACEXH010000115.1:0-10803 GCF_014525465.1 Actinotalea sp. JY-7885
GGTGGCGCGCGGTGGCGTCCTGGGCTGTGCCGAGCGCGCCGACGGCGACTGGGGTAGCGCCGGGGGTGGTGTCCGCGGCGCGCCGCGGTCCGCCGGGCGAGGCTGCGGCTGCGCGGCGCCCTGCGGACGCGCGCGTGACGTCGTGCGGCGGACCGGGGGTGGTGGTGGACCGTCCGGCGGTCGGCGCTTCTCCTCGTCAGTCACCGGCTCAGCCGCAGACGGTCTGGACGTCGTCCGGGGTGAACGGGTCCACACCCGGCTTCGGTGCTTCGGTGACGACCTGCTCCGGCGGCGTCTCCTGCTCCGGTACGGCCGGGTCGGTGCCCGGCGCGACCGGCTCCGTGGGCGGCGTGGGCGCCGCCGGGGGGACGATCGGCACGTCCGCGGCCATGTTGGCCCAGATGGTGTCGGCCTCGGAGGTCCACACCACCTGGTTCGGGTCCTGCGACCACGCGCCGAACGGGATCGTCATGAACGTGATGTTCCCACTCGGCACGTCCCGCAGGCTGAAGGCGAGCCCGGCGAGGTTCGAGACGTTCCCGGTGTCCGGGTCGGCGGTGAGCGACTGCGTGGCCGCGTTGAGGAACAGGTAGAGCTTCGTGGAGTCGGTGAGGAGGTTCTTGGACAGCACCTCCGTGGCCGTGGCGGCGAGCAGCTGCTGCTGCCGGCCCAGGCGGTTCGTGTCCGAGCCGTCGCCCACGCCCTGGCCGGTGCGCGCCCGGGCGTAGGCCAGCGCCGTCGTCCCGTCGAGCGTGTGCTGACCGGCGGTGATCTGCAGGCCTGCCTTGGGCGAGGTCATGTCGTTCGGGATGCACATCGGGATGCCGCCGAGGGCGTCCACCATGTTGACGAACCCCGCGAAGTCCACGACGACCCAGCCGTCGATGAACACGTTGGTGAGCGACTCGACCGTCTTGATGGTGCACGCGGCGGCGTCGGCGACGTTGCCGGACTGCGAGCCGATCGAGAAGGCCTCGTTGAAGCGCGTGGACCGCGAGCCGCCCACCGTGCCGTCCGAGCGGGGGCAGTCGGGGATCTCCACGTGCGAGTCGCGCGGGATCGAGACCAGCTCGACGCGCGTCCGGTCGGCCGAGATGTGCATGACGATGGTCGTGTCGGAGCGCATGCCGTCGACGGCGCCGCCGATCTCCGCGTTGGCGCCGTCGCGCACGTCCGAGCCCATCAGGAGGATGTTCAGCGGGCGGCCGGAGTTCGGGTCCGTCGGGTCGACCGGCTCCGCCTGCACCGGGCGGTCCTCGCCGAGCTGCGCCGTCACGTCATGGGTCTCGATGTTGTTCTCGAGCCGGACGTACGCCGTCGCGGCACTGGTCGCGCCGAACGACAGGACGGCGACGGTGGTCAGTGCGGCGACGTGACGGAGCCGGTGGCTGCGCACCGTGCGGGCGTGGCGCGCGACGCGCGGGCGCGCCGGGGCGGAGTGGCGGGGTGTCACGGAGGTTGATCTTACGAGCGGGCGGCGCCGTCCCGACGGCGGCATCGGGTCGGGTCCGTGGAGGAGTCGTGGAGAAGGGGGTGCGCGTCGCCCGTGAGCGGGGGGCGCCGAGGCTCTCGATAGGGTCACCGCGTGACAGTTCTGGTGACAGGGGGCGCGGGGTACATCGGCGCGCACGTCGTCCGCCTCCTGGTGGCGAGCGGCCTGCCCGTGGTCGTGGTCGACGACCTGTCGACCGGCGACGCCGACCGCCTCCCGGGCGTCGCGCTCGAGGTGATGGACCTCGCGGCGTCGTCCGCGGTCGAGCGGCTCTCCCGCCTGATGGCGGAGCGGGGCGTGACCGACGTCGTCCACCTCGCGGCGCGCAAGCGGGTCGAGGAGTCGGTGCGGCGGCCGGCGTGGTACTACCAGCAGAACGTCACCGGTCTGGCGCAGGTCGTCTCCGCCATGGAGGACGCCGGGGTCGGGCGTCTGGTCTTCTCCTCGTCCGCGGCGGTCTACGGCGAGACCGGCCTGGTCGACGTCGACGAGGACGCGACGACCCGTCCGGTGAACCCGTACGGCGAGACCAAGCTGGCGGGGGAGTGGCTCGTGCGGGCGGCCGCCGACGCGGGGGTGCTGCGCGCGATCAGCCTCCGGTACTTCAACGTGGCGGGTGCCGGCTGGCCGGACCTCGGTGACCACGAGGACGCCAACCTCGTCGGGATCGTCCTCGCGCGCCTGGAGCGGGGCGAGGCGCCCGTGATCTTCGGCGACGACTTCGCGACCGAGGACGGGACGGGCGTGCGGGACTTCGTCCACGTCCTCGACCTCGCGAGGGCGCACCTCGCGGCCCTCGACCACCTCGCGGGGTCGCCCGACCGCCACGAGGTCCTCAACGTCGGCACGGGGCGTGGCACGTCCGTGCGGGAGGTCGTCTCGGGGCTGTGCGCGCTGACGGGGTCGGACGTCGAGCCCGTGCGCGCGGGTCGTCGACCCGGCGACCCTGCCCGCGTCGTGGCGGCGACCGGACGCATCGAGCGCGTGCTGGGCTGGCGGCCCGAGGCGACGCTGCACGACATGCTCGCGAGCGCGGTGGCGGCCCGCCGCCGGTGACGCATGAGCGTCACCGGCGTGCGCACGGTGACAGGTGGGTCAGCGCCCCAGCTCGACGTACTTCGCCTCGGTGACGTCCTTCTGCGGCCGCCACCACGCCTCGTTGGCCCGGTACCACTCGACGGTGGCGGCCAGGCCGTCCCGGAAGGAGCCGTAGCGCGGCTCCCAGCCGAGCTCGGTCCGCAGCCGGCTGGAGTCGATCGCGTAGCGCATGTCGTGACCGGGCCGGTCGGCCACCAGGTCGTACGCGTCCCGCGGCTGCCCCATCAGCTCGAGGATGAGCTCGACGACCGACTTGTTGTTCTCCTCGCCGTCCGCGCCGATGAGGTACGTCTCGCCGATGCGGCCACGCTCGACGATGGCCCAGACCGCCGAGTTGTGGTCGTCGACGTGGATCCAGTCCCGCACGTTCTCGCCCGTGCCGTAGAGCTTGGGGCGCACGCCGTCGATGACGTTGGTGATCTGGCGCGGGATGAACTTCTCGACGTGCTGGTGGGGCCCGTAGTTGTTCGAGCAGTTCGAGATGGTGGCCTGGACGCCGAACGACCGCACCCACGCGCGGACCAGGAGGTCGCTGGCGGCCTTGGTGGACGAGTACGGGCTCGACGGGTTGTAGGGCGTCTCGGGCGTGAACTTCGCCGGGTCGTCGAGCTCCAGGTCGCCGTAGACCTCGTCGGTCGAGATGTGGTGGTACCGGACGCCGTGCCGGCGCACCGCCTCGAGCAGCGTGTAGGTCCCGACGACGTTGGTCTGGACGAACGGCCAGGGGTTGCTCAGGGAGTTGTCGTTGTGGGACTCGGCGGCGAAGTGGACGACGAGGTCGGCGTCGGCGACGAGCCGGTCCACGAGCTCCGCGTCGGCGACGTCGCCCTGGACGAGCTGCACCCTGTCCGCGACCGGCGCGAGCGACGCGGTGCTCCCCGCGTAGGTGAGGGCGTCCAGGACCGTCACCCGCACCTCGGGGCGCGTGGCCACCGTGTGGTGGACGAAGTTCGAGCCGATGAAGCCGGCTCCGCCGGTGACGAGCAGACGCACGGGTGACCTCCTGGGTGGGACAACGGGACCGTCGGCCAGCCTAACGGCCGCCCCGCCGCCGACGGAGGCAGTGGCGCCCGGCACGTGCGTGGACGAACTCCGGACGGAACGGGCAGGGCGCGTGCCGGTCCTTGACCTGCCTGCAACACCGGCTGAGACTGCGCCTGACTAGCCTTCGAGACAGGACTCCCATGACTCTCCTCCGCCCAGCCGCCGTCGCCCTCGTGACCGCAGCCGTGACGGTCCTCGCCTCGACGGTGTCCCCGGCGCCCGCGGGTGCCGTCACGACCACCACCGCGACGACCACCGCCGCGACGACCACCACCACCGCGACGACCACGGCGACCCCGGCCGCGCGCGGCGTGCCCACGACCGAGGACCCCGCCGCCGCCGGCGAGGACGGCACCTTCACCGAGGTCGAGGTCGTGGTGCCCCCCGTGGACGAGGACGGCGAGGTGGCCCTGACGCCCGAGGTCGCCGCGGGTCAGGCCGACCCGTCCGTCGTGGTGGCGGACGAGGTCGTGGCCGACCGCGTCGAGGGCGAGGTGCTCGAGACGGAGACGTTCCAGACGCTCGGCGTCACGTGGCCGGCGGAGGAGGAGGTCGCCGACCTCGGTCTCGAGGTGCGGACCCGCGCCGCCGGCAGCTGGAGCGAGTGGGTGCCCCTCGAGCCGGCCGACGACGGCCCCGACCCCGGCTCGCCCGACGCCGCGAACGCGCTCCGCAACGGCACCGACCCGCTCTGGGTCGGCGACGCGGACGCCGTGCAGCTGTCGTTCCGGGCGACGCCCGAGGGCGGTCCGCAGGACATGGCGCTCGCGCTGATCGGCTCGCCCGAGGCGGCGTCCGACGACGAGGGTGCCATGACCGTCGAGACCGCGGCCTGGACGCCGGTCGAGGCCGCCGCGGACGTCCCCGCCGCGGGCCCGGTGCTCACCGCCACCCAGCCGCGCGTGATCAGCCGTGCCGAGTGGGGCGCGCGCGCCCAGGTCTGCAGCCCGGACACCGCGTCACAGCTCGTCGGCGTCGTCGTCCACCACACGGCGGGCTCGAACGCGTACTCCTCGGTCGACCAGGCCAAGCAGCAGATCCGCAACGACCAGCGCTACCACATCGAGTCCCGCGGCTGGTGCGACATCGGCTACAACTTCATCGTCGACAAGTGGGGAAACATCTACGAGGGACGGGCGAACAGCCTGACCCAGCCGGTCATCGGCGTGCACGCCGGCGGGTTCAACACCGGCACCGTGGGCATCTCGATGCTCGGCGACTACAGCCAGGTCAACCCGGGCGCGGCGGTCCAGGAGAGCATCGCGCAGCTCGCCGCGTGGCGCCTGCGCCAGTACCACCGCGACCCCAACGGCACGATGAGCTTCCGCACGCTCGGCGGGGAGAACTCGAAGTACCCCGCCGGGGCGACGGTCACCCTCCCGGTCGTCTTCGCGCACCGGGACGTCGGCAACACGGCGTGCCCCGGCAACGCGGGCTACGCGACGCTGCCGAACATCCGGACCCGTGCGGCGCAGCTCGCCGCCCCGTCGCTGGTCAACCCGTCGGTGCCCGCGTCGGTCCGGCAGGGTTCGGCCGTCACCCTCGCCGCACGCACCCTCGGCGACATCAACTGGCGGCTGGAGGCCAGGGACGCCCGGACCGGCGTGCTGGTCCACGCCTCCATCGGCTACGGGCAGCAGGCGTTCGGCGGCGTCGTCGCCACGTGGGACGGCAACAACAGCGCCGGGCGTCCGGTCGGGCCCGGGCCCTACCGCCTCACGCTCAGCGGCACGGGCGCCGGTGGTGCGGCGATCCACCCCTACTCGGCGACCGTGACCGTCACGGGCAGCCAGAACCCCGCCACCGTCGCGCCGGTGCCCCTGACGGGCGACCTGCGCTTCGTCCCCGTGACCCCGACCCGCGTCCTGGACACCCGACCGCTCGCCGAGTCGCTCGGCCCGGACTCGCGACGCGACGTCGTCGTGGCCGGCGTGGGCGGGGTCCCCGCCGACGCGAAGGCGGTCGCCGTGAACATCACGGCGGTGAACTCGTCGACCATCACCCACCTGCGCGCCTGGCCGGCGGGGCAGAGCCGCCCCGGTGCCTCGGTCCTCAACGCCGACGCCGCCCGCTCGGCGTCCGCGTCGGGTGTGACGCTCGGCGTCGGGGGGGAGGGCAAGATCAGCCTCTACAACAGCGCCGGGTCCACCCACGTGCTCGTCGACGTGACCGGCTACTACACGACGAGCGGTGGCAGCGGCTACGCCCAGCTCGGGACGGCGGCGCGGGTGCTGGACACGCGCACCACCGGTGGGCGGATGAGCGACGGGCAGCGCCGCAGCGTCACCGTCGCGGGGCAGGGCGGCATCCCGGCCGACGCGACGGCCGTGGTGATGAACGTGACGTCGGTGGTGTCGGGCGGCAACGGCTACGTCAGCGTCGTCCCGGCCGGTGCGGCCGCGGGCCAGACGTCCAGCGTCAACCACCTGCCCGGCACCGACGTCGCGAACCGGACGACCGTGCCGCTGAACGGCGGCAAGGTCGACGTGCTGCTGGCGGGTGCCCCGGCGAACGTGGTCCTGGACGTCGTCGGCTGGTTCGGTCCGGGCGCGACGGGTCGGTTCACGCCGATCGCGCCGGTGCGGGCGTTCGACACCCGCGCGGGCGGCGGTCCCATCGGTGCGGGGCAGTCCCGGACGTTCCCGATGTCGTCGGTCGCGGGCTTGCCCGCGACGGCGCGGGCCGCCGCGATCACCCTGACGACCACCCAGCAGACGTCCCCGGTGACCTACCTCACGGTCTGGCCGGCCGGCGCCGGGCGACCGCCGACGTCGGACCTCAACACCGGCCGCGGCCGCGACCAGGCGAACAACGCCGTCGTCGGACTCTCCCCGGCCGGGGTGCAGGTCTACAACAACCTGGGCCAGACGCACGTCCTCGCCGACGTCTACGGGTTCTACCGCTGACGCGGTGAGCCCGCGCGACCGGCCGCCACGGTGCGGCCGGTATGCTGACGCGGCGTTTCCCGGCAGTGCCCAGGAGGAGAGCGAGCTGCGATGTCCCAGTACGACACCACCCTGGATCCCTCGGTGTCGAACAACAGCCACGTGCAGCTCCTGGACCTCGTGGGCGGCGGCAAGGACGTGCTCGACGTCGGCTGCTCGACCGGTTACCTCGCGGAGGCGCTGACGCAGCGCGGCTGCACGGTCAGCGGCATCGAGTACGACGCCGAGGCCGCCGAGCTCGCCCGGCCCCACCTGGACCGGCTCGTGGTCGGCGACCTGAACACGCTCGACCTCGCCGAGGCCTTCGGCGAGCGCCGGTTCGAGGTCATCGTCCTCGGGGACGTGCTGGAGCACCTCGCCGACCCGGCACCCGTGCTGGGGCGGCTCGTCGGGCTCCTCGCGCCCGGCGGGTCGGTGGTGATCTCGATCCCCAACGTCTCGCACGGCTCGATCCGGCTGGCGCTCCTGCAGGGCTCCTGGGAGTACCAGGAGCTCGGCCTGATGGACCGGACGCACATCCGCTTCTTCACGCGGTGCACGCTCCTGGCGATGCTGCGCGGCGCCGGGCTGTCGGCCGTCGACGTGCGCACGACGGTGAAGGACCCGCTGGCCTCCGAGGTCGTGGTGGACGTCGAGCGGCTCCCCGCGGGCGTCGTGGAGTGGGTGCGCGAGCAGCCGGACGCGCTGACCTACCAGTTCCTCGTCCGTGCGGTCGTGGACGACGCGGCCGGCGCCGTCGAGGCGTCACGGCTCGAGCGCGAGGAGCTGCGCGTGCGGCTCGCGGAGGCGCAGGGACGCGTGGCCCACCTCGAGCGCGCGCTCGAGCGCGCGCGCGGCGACGTCGACGCGGTCCTCGCGACGCGGACGGTCCGCGCCCTCGCGGTGCCGCGCGCGGTGTACGGGCGCCTGCGCCGCGTGCTGGGTGGTCGGGCTCGGTGATCACCCTCCTCCGAGAGCTCGGCGGCTCCCGCGAGCTGCTGGTCAACCTCACGCGGCGCGAGATCAAGGGCAAGTACAAGCGCACGGCGCTCGGGCAGCTCTGGTCGCTCGCGAACCCGATCGCCCTGATGCTCATCTACACCGCGGTCTTCTCGGTGATCATCAACATCCCCGCCGATGTCGGCGACCCCAGCGGGCTCAACGTCTTCGCGGTGTGGCTGATGTGCGGCCTGCTGCCGTGGAGCTTCTTCACGAACACCGTGACGTCGGGGATGGGCTCGCTCGTCGGCAACGAGAACCTCATCAAGAAGGTCGCCTTCCCGCGGGTGACGCTCGTCGCCTCGAGCTCCCTCGCGGCGATGTTCACCTGGGCGATCGAGATGCTGGTGCTCGCCGTCGTGCTCGTGTTCCTCGGCGCCGACGTGTGGCTGTGGATCCCCGGGGTCGTGCTCATGATGGTGCTGCTCGCGCTCTTCGCGACGGGCGTCGCCATGATGCTGGCGATGGCGAACGTGTACTTCCGCGACACCCAGCACTTCGTCACGATCGTGTTCCAGGCGTGGTTCTACCTGACGCCGATCCTCTACCCGGTGTCGTACGTCGCGGGGATCTCCGAGCGGACGGGGCCGCTGCTCGGGTCGGTCACGATCCTGGACCTGTACCGCCTCAACCCGATGGAGCGCTTCGTCGAGGTGTTCCGCAACCTGCTCTACGACAACCGGCTCCCCGAGCTCGACTCGCTCGCGTGGTGCGTCGGCTGGACCGTCGTCGCGCTCGCCGTGGGCGGACGGGTGTTCTCACGCAACCAGGCGAAGCTGGCGGAGGTGCTGTGACGGCGGGTGGTGCGGCGGCGGTGACCGTCGACGGTGTCTCCAAGCGGTTCCGGGTCTACCACGAGCGCAACCAGAGCCTGAAGGCCGCGATCATGCGCGGCCGGCGGTCGGTGTACGAGGACTTCTGGGCGCTGCGCGACGTCGGGTTCGAGATCCCGGCCGCGAGCACGTTCGGCCTGGTCGGTGACAACGGCTCGGGCAAGTCGACGCTGCTCAAGTGCATCGCCGGCATCCTCGCGCCGGACGCGGGGACGATCACGTCGCGGGGCCGGATGGCGGCGCTGCTCGAGGTCGGCTCGGGCTTCCACCCGGAGCTGTCGGGGCGCGACAACGTCTACCTCAACGGCTCGATCCTCGGCATGACGCGCAAGGAGATCGACGGCAAGTTCGACGAGATCGTGGACTTCTCCGGGGTCGAGCAGTTCATCGACCAGCCGGTGAAGAACTACTCGTCCGGCATGTACGTCCGCCTCGGGTTCTCGGTCGCGATCAACGTCGACCCCGAGATCCTCCTCGTGGACGAGGTGCTCGCCGTCGGTGACGCCGCCTTCCAGGACAAGTGCACGCAGAAGTTCACGCAGTTCAGCCGCGAGGGGCGCACGGTCGTCGTGGTGAGCCACTCGATGCCCTCGCTGCGCAACATGTGCGACACGGTCGCGTGGCTCGAGCACGGGAACCTCGTCGAGACGGGCGACGCGAAGCCCATCCTCGAGCGCTACCTGGACTCGACCCGGCACGACGCGCGCGTCGACGCGCAGGGTCGCGTCCGCTGGGGCAGCGGCGAGGCGGTCATCGACGCCGTGGAGCTGCTCCAGGACGGCGCGCCCGCCGAGACGGTGCGCACGGGGGACCCGGTGGTGATCCGGATCCGCTACACCGCCAAGGAGCGGATCGCCGACCCGGTCTTCGGCCTCGCGCTCGAGTCCCACGACGGCGTGTACCTCTGGGCCAACAACACCCGCGACACGAACCACCCGATCGCGGCGATCGAGGGCGAGGGCGTCGTCGAGTGCCGGATCCCGGCGGTCGCGCTGCAGCCCGGCAGCTTCCAGCTCATGGCGTCCATCGTCGACTCCTCCACCACGCACACCTACGACTACCTGCGTGAGGCCGCGACGCTCAACGTCGACTACGGCACGCCGGTCGAGTCCGGCGGCTACCTGGCGCTCGACGGGCGCTGGTCGTGACCGCCCGCCGGGTCCTGGTCGTGACCCTCGACACGATCACCGACCGGATGGCCGGTCCGGCCATCCGCGCGTGGGAGATCTCGCGCGCGCTCGCCACGGAGCACGACGTGCGCCTGGTGACCTTCGGCCGGTGCACGCGGTCGGGGGAGGGCTTCGACGTCCGCCAGATCGGCGTCGGCGACTTCCGCGCGGAGGTCGAGGCGAGCGACGTCGTCGTGATCCAGGGCTTCGTCTTCAACGCCTTCCCGTGGCTGCAGACCTGCGAGCAGGTGCTCGTGGTCGACCTCTACGACCCCTTCCAGCTCGAGACGCTCGAGGTCGACAGGTACAAGCCCGAGGCCGCGCGGAACCAGGCGCTCGCCTTCGCGCTCGGCGAGCTGTCGGACCAGGTGCGCCGCGGTGACCTGTTCCTGTGCGCGTCCCGCCGGCAGCGCGACCTGTGGATCGGCCAGCTGGCCGCCGCCGGACGCATCAACCCCGACACCTACGACGCGGACCCGTCGCTGCGCTCGCTCATCACGATCGTGCCGTTCGGCACCGCGCCGGAGCCGCCGGTGCAGGCCCGGCGCGCGATCAAGGGCACCGTCCGGGGCATCGGCGTCGACGACAAGGTCGTCCTGTGGGGCGGCGGCGTCTACAACTGGTTCGACCCGCTGAGCCTGGTGCGGGCCGTGGACCGCCTCAAGGAGACGGTGCCCGAGGTCCGGCTGTTCTTCCTCGGCATGAAGCACCCCAACCCGGACGTCCCGGAGATGGCCGTGGCGACGCGGTGCCGGGAGCTCTCCGACGAGCTCGGCCTCACCGGTCGGCACGTGTTCTTCAACGAGGACTGGGTCCCCTACGAGTCGCGCGCGGACCACCTGCTCGACGCCGACGTCGGCGTGAGCTGCCACTTCCCGCACGTGGAGACCGAGTTCTCGTTCCGGACGCGCATCCTGGACTACCTGTGGGCCGGCCTGCCGATCGTCGCGACGCAGGGCGACTCGTTCGCCGAGCTGATCGAGGCCCGCGGCCTCGGGCGCACGGTCCCGGCGGAGGACGTGGACGCGCTCGTCGAGGCCCTGGAGGCGATGCTGACCGACGAGCGCGCGCGCGGGGCCGCGCGCGCGGCCGTCCGCGAGGTCGCGGCGGGCTTCACGTGGCCGGTCGTGCTGGAGCCCCTGGTGCAGTTCTGCCGGGAGCCGCGTCGGGCCGCCGACGCGCACCGCCTCACGGCCGCGGCGCACGCCGCCCCGGTGCCGCGTCCGCCGCGCCTGCAGCAGGTC
>NZ_JACEXH010000116.1:0-10772 GCF_014525465.1 Actinotalea sp. JY-7885
GAGCTCGCCGTCGTCGTGCTGACGCCGCTCGCGGCCTTCGAGGCCACCGGGCTGCTGCCCGCCGCGGCGGTCCAGCTGCTGCGCTCACGGCGGGCGGCCGCGCGCCTCGTCGCGCTGCTCGACGACGCCGACCCGTCGCCCGAGGAGGCTCCGCCGGCCGCCGCCGCGGTACCCGACGGCGGTCCGCTGCTCGAGGCACGGGGCCTCGCGTGCGGGTGGCCGGGACGCCCGGTGGCGTGCGCCGGCGTGGACCTCGTGCTCCACGCCGGGGACCGCGTGGCCGTCGTGGGACCCAGCGGTGCGGGCAAGACCACGCTGCTCCTGACCCTGGCCGGGCTGCTGCCCCCGCGCGCCGGCAGCGTCCGGACCGGCGGGCGCGACCTGGCGGCGCTCCCCCGCGCGGAGGCGGCCGGGGTCGTCGTCGTCACCACCGAGGACGCCCACGTGTTCGACACGACGGTCCTGGAGAACCTGCGCGTGGCGCGGGGCGACGTGACTCCCGCGCAGGCCGGGGACGCCCTCGCCGCGGTGGGCCTCGGCGCGTGGCTCGCGGCCCTGCCGGACGGGCTGGACACGATGCTGGGCTCGGGCGGGGCCCGGGTCTCCGGCGGGGAGCGGCGCCGGCTCCTCGTCGCCCGCGCGCTGCTCTCCCGCGCGCCCGTCCTGCTGCTGGACGAGCCGGCCGAGCACCTCGACGACGGCGCGGCGGCGCTCCTGACAGGGCTGCTCGACGGCTCGCTCGCCCCGGGCCGCGCCGTGGTCGTCGTCACGCACCGGTCCGAGGGCCTCGAGGCGGCCGACGCCGTGCTGGAGCTCGCGGGCCGGTCCGCGCCGGCCGCCGGACGCGGGTAGCGTGCAAGGGACCCGCCGGGCCGCGCCCACCGGTGCGCGCGCGAGCGGGACGCAACCACGGAGGACCACCGCATGATGTCTTGGGGCGGCACCACGAGCACGGGGGCCACCGACGGCGCCCGCCCGGCGGGCACGCCCGAGCCCGCGCGCGGTCACCACGAGGACCGGCTCGCGGCCGCGGACCTGCTCCACGCCGCCGTGGCGCTCGGCGCGGACCTCGACCTGCCGACGGTCCTGCAGCGGTTCGTCTCGGCGAGCGCCGACCTCACGGGCGCGAGGTACGCGGCGATCAACGTCCTCGACTCGCAGGGCCGGTCGACCACGTTCGTCCACACCGGCATCGACGAGCGGCTCGCGGCGCTCCTGGGCCGGCCGCCGCACGCGATCGGCGTGCTCGCCTCCATCCCGTCCCACGGCACGCTGCGGCTCGCCGACCTGACGCAGCACCCGACCTTCCAGGGGTTCCCCCCGGACCACCCGCCCATGGGCTCGTTCCTCGGTGCGGCGGTGCGGGTCCGCGACCGGGTGTTCGGCTACCTGTACCTGTCCGAGAAGCCCGGCGGCTTCACCGACGAGGACGACGAGGCGGTCGTCACGCTCGCGGCCGCCGCGGCGGTGGCGATCCAGAACGCGCAGGTCTACGCCGAGTCGGCGCGGCGCGAGCGCTGGCTCCAGGCGGGCCAGGAGATCACGACGATGCTGCTCTCGGGCGCCGAGGAGGAGGACGTCCTCGCCCACATCGCGACCTCGGCCCGCGACGTCGCGGGTGCCGACACGGCCGCCCTGGTCCTGCCGGGTCTCGGGGACGAGTGGGTCATGGAGATCGTCGACGGCGTCGCCGCGGACGAGCTCGTCGGGACCGTCATGCCCCCGGACGGGCGCGCCCGCACGGTCCTGGCGGACGGCAACGGCCTCGTCGTCGACTCGCTCTCCCGGGCACGCTCGATGCGGGTCGACGCGCTGCGCCAGTTCGGTCCCGCGCTCTACGCACCGATGCACGCCCACGGACGCGGCGTCGGGGTGCTCGTGCTGCTGCGGCGCAGCGGCGCCGCCCCCTTCGCCCCGAGCGACCTCACGACCGCCGAGTCCTACGCCGCCCAGGCGGCGCTGGCGCTCGTGCTCGCCGAGGCCCGGCACGCCCAGGACGTCGAGGCCCTCCTCGACGAGCGGGAGCGCATCGCACGCGACCTGCACGACCTCGCCATCCAGCAGCTGTTCGCGACCGGCATGCAGCTGGAGACCGTGCGGCGGCGCGCGGCCCGCGGTGTCGACGCCACGGAGCTGACGGGCATCGTCGAGGACGCCCTGGACAACGTCGACGCGACGGTGCGGCAGATCCGCTCCATCGTCCACGCACTGCGTGACCCGGACGCGAGCGCGCCTCTGGCCGAGCGCCTGCGCCGCGAGGCGTCGCTCGCGCGCACAGGGCTGGGCTTCGCCCCCGGGCTGGTCATCACGCTGGACGGCCGCGTCCTGGACTCCGACGCCGCGCTCGAGTCCGACGCGGCCACGATCGACGACCGCACCGGCGAGGACCTGGCCGACGACGTGGTGGCCGTGGTGCGCGAGGGCCTGGCCAACGCGGCCCGCCACGCGCGGGCCACCGCGGTCACCGTGCGCGTGGACGTGGACGGCGAGCCCGGCGAGGGGCGCATCCGCGTCGAGGTCCAGGACGACGGCGGGGGCCTGGCGCCGGAGCGGGACCGTCGTTCGGGGACCGAGAACCTCGCGGCGCGCGCCCGGCGCCACGGCGGCACCTTCGTGCTCGAGCCGGCCCCCGGGCGCGGCACGCTGCTGTGCTGGGAGACGCCGCTGCCCTCGCACGGCTGAGCGTCGCGGCGGCGCAGGTGGCGCGCCGCGCCTCGTTCCTGCGCGGTGCCCGCGCCGGCGTCAGTCGTTGTCGCCGCGCCAGGCGCTGCGCTTGTGCCCGGCGACCCACGCGGCCACCTGCGTGCGGCGCTGCAGCCCCATCTTCGCCAGCAGCGAGGTGATGTGGTTCTTGACCGTCTTCTCCGCGACGCCGAGGCGCTCCGCGATCTCGCGGTTGGACATGCCCTCGCCGATGAGGTCGAGGACCTTGCGCTCGCTGGGCGTCAGGTCGATCGTCGGGTCGTCGTGGTCGGCCCGGCGCCGGGTCACGGTCCGCTCGTCCAGCAGAGTGCGACCGGCGGCCACCGAGCGGATGACGTCGGCGATCTCGGCGCCGCGCACGCTCTTGAGCACGTACGCCGCGGCGCCGGCCTGGAGCGCGGCGGCGAGCGCGTCGTCGTCGTCGAAGGACGTCAGGATGATCGCGCGGGTGTCGGGCAGCGGGGCCTTGAGCGCGTTGAGCAGGTCGATGCCCGTCCCGTCGGGGAGCTGCAGGTCCACGAGCATGACCTGCGGGCGCACGAGGGTGGCGCGGCGCACGCCCTCGGCGACGGATCCCGCCTCGGCGACGACCCCCATGCCGTCGGCGCGGTCGACCACCTCCGCGATCCCGCGTCGGACGACCTCGTGGTCGTCGACGATCATGACGGCGATGTCCGCCGTCCGGTCGGTCTCAGGCGTCAGGTTGGCTGCCACGGCTCGATCCTAGGCCCGGCGACCGGCGCCCGGTCGAAGGCGCGACGAGGGCGGCGGCGCGGGACGCGCCCCGCGCGGGCGTGGCTGGCACCTCGGGCAGGTGAAGGACGAGCGGTTCGCGAAGGCCTCGCGCACCACCGGCGTGCCGCAGCGGGGGCACGGTCGGCCGGCCTGGCCGTACACGGCGAGCGAGCGGTCGAAGTAGCCCGAGCTGCCGTTGACGTCGACGTAGAGGGCGTCGAAGCTCGTGCCGCCGGCCCGCAGCGCCTCGCGCATGACGTCCGCCGCCGCGTCCAGCAGGCGCCGGACCTGGACCGGCCGCAGCATCGCGGCGCCGCGCGCGCCGTGGAGCCCGGCGCGCCACAGCGCCTCGTCGGCGTAGATGTTCCCGACCCCGGAGACGAGCGTCTGGTCGAGCAGCGCCCGCTTGACCTCGGTCCGCCGTCGGCGCAGGGCGCCCACGAGCGCGTCCCGGTCCAGGTGTGGGTCGAGCAGGTCGCGCGCGATGTGCGCGACCTCCCGCGGCAGCGCGGCGAGGTCGCTCCCCCGACCGGCGGGGGCGCCGTCGGGCACCGGGACCAGGTCGGCGACGAGCAGGTGGCCGAAGGTGCGCTGGTCGACGAAGTCCAGGACGTGCGCGCCGTCGTCGGGCCCCTGCGGCCCGCGCAGGTGCAGGCGCGTGCGCAGGTGGGGGTGGGACGCCGCCTCGTGGGCGTCCGGCCCGGACCGGCGCACGAGGAGCTGCCCGCTCATCCCGAGGTGGGCGAGCATCGCCTCGCCGGACTGCTCGCCGTCGAGCAGGAGCCACAGGAACTTGCCCCGCCGGACCGCCGCGGTGAAGGTGCGGCCGACCAGGCGCCCGGCGAAGTCGGCGGGGCCGCCCTCGTGCCGGCGCACGCTGGACGCGCGCCGGACCTCGACCTCGGTCACCGTGCGACCCAGCACGTGCCGCGCCAGACCGTCGCGGACGGTCTCGACCTCGGGCAGCTCAGGCACGAGGCGCGGTCAGCGGGTCGCGGCGGGCTGCACCGCCGCGGGGTCGAGCTCCTGGAGCGCCTCGTAGGCGGCGGCGGCGGCCTCCTGCTCGGCGACCTTCTTCGAGGGCCCGCTGCCCTCCCCGCGCACCTGGCCGCCGACGAGGATCCGCGCGGTGAACACCCGCGCGTGGTCGGGGCCCTCGCCCTCGACCTGGTACTCCGGGGGGCCGAGCTCGAGCCGCGCGGAGAGCTCCTGGAGCGAGGTCTTCCAGTCCAGCCCCGCGCCGAGCCCGGCCGCGGCGCTGAGGGTCTCGGCGACCAGGCGCTCGACGAGCCCGCGCGCCGGCTCCAGGCCGTGCGTGAGGTAGACCGCGCCGATGAGCGCCTCGAGGGTGTCGGAGAGGATCGAGTCCTTCTCCCGGCCGCCGGTGGCGAGCTCGCCCTTGCCGAGGAGGAGGTACTGGCCGAGGTCGAGCTCGCGCGCGATCGCGGCGAGCGCACGCTGCGAGACGGTCGCGGCGCGCATCTTCGCCAGCGCACCCTCGGACAGGTCGGGGTGGCGGCGGTACAGGGCCTCGGTCACGACCAGCCCGAGGACGGTGTCACCCAGGAACTCGAGGCGCTCGTTGGTCGGGATGCCGCCCGCCTCGTGGGCGAAGGACCGGTGCGTCAGTGCCAGCACGAGAAGCTCGGGGTCCAGGTGGACCCCGAGCTTCTCGACGAGCTGGGCGGCAGGCGTGGCCGTCATCGGGCGTCGACCTGCGGGTAGGGCACGGGTGTCAGCGCGACTCGTGCTCGGTGCGCACGGCCTCGGCGTACTGACGGCCGTTGTAGGTGCCGCAGGACGGGCACGCCACGTGCGGCAGCTTGTTGGCCTGGCAGCGGGGGCACGTCGTGAGGGTCGCAGCGGTCGTCTTCCACTGCGACCGACGCGCACGGGTGTTGCTGCGCGACATCTTGCGCTTCGGAACAGCCACGGCTAGCTCTCTTTCGTGTCGTCGAACATGCTCTTCATCCGGTCGAGCTCAGCCCACCGGGGGTCAATGACCTCGTGCGTGTGGTCCGCGTTCTCCGGGTCCGCCAGCCGCACCCCGCACTGCGGGCACAGGCCCGGGCAGTCCGGCATGCAGACCGGCAGGAACGGCAGTGCCGGCACCACCGTGTCCCGCAGCGCGGGCTCGAGGTCGATCAGGTCGCCCTCGAGCTCACGTACGTCTTCTTCCTCGTCGCCGTCCTCGAGCGCGACCTTGGCCCGCTCAGGGTAGACGTACAGCTCCTGGACCTCGGTCTCGACGTCCTCGACGACCTCCGTCAGGCAGCGCACGCACTCCCCCACGGCCCGGGCGCCGACGGTCCCGGAGACCAGGACCCCCTCCATCACGGCCTCGAGCCTCAGGTCGAGGCGCAGGTCGTCACCGGCGGGGATGCCGATCACGGCGGTACCGAGGTCCTGCGGCGCAGGGACGGTCTTCTGCTCGCGCCGCATGGTCCCGGGTCGCCGACCGAGCTCGTGCGTGTCGAGCACGTACGGCGATCGAGGATCGAGGGTGAGCGGGCGCTCCACAGCGTCACGTCCTGTGTCGAGGGGGTCTCGGTCCGCGCCACGAACGGCAAGGACCAACGTGGAATGCTACGCCATGCCGCGGACCGCTCCCAACCGGGGCCCGCCGCCGGCCCGCGGCTCAGACCTCGTCGGCGAGCCGCTCGGCGAGCTTCGCGCGGCCCGCCTGCACCTGCGCGAGCACCTTGCCCAGGTCGATCTCGAAGTCGGCGAGCCGCCGGTCGCAGTAGTCGTCCGCGTCCCGGCGCAGGCCGTCGGCGACCTCCTGGGCCTCGGCGACGATCTCGTCGGCACGCACGCGCGCCGCGACGACGACGTGCTCCTGGTCGACCAGCTCCTCGGCCCGCTCCCGCGCGGCGGTGATGAGCTCCTCGGCCTGGCGTCGGGCCTCCGCGAGCACCTCATCGGCGCCCGCCAGCACCTGGTCCGCCTCGGTGAGCTGGGACGGCAGGACGGCGTAGGCCTGGTCGACGAGGTCGAGGAGCTCGGCCTTGTTGACCAGCACCGACGACGACATCGGCATCCCGCGCGCCGAGCTCACGGCGTGCTCCAGCGCCTCGAGGATCCCGGTGAGGCCGGCCTGGTCGCCGTCGTCGCGCGCCGCGGGCACGCCCGCGGCCTCGCCCCGCTCGCGCTGCGCCGCCTGCCGGTCGAGGGGGTGCTCGTGCTCGTCGGGATGCAGGTGGTTCATCGTGCCTCCTTCGTCCGGGCCGCCTCGGCGAGCCGCTCGCGCACGGCGTGCGCGACGCCGGGCGGCACCAGGTCGTCGATCGGGCCGCCGTGCCGCGCGACGTCCTTGACCAGCGACGACGCGATGTGGGTGACCGAGCGGTCGGCGGGCAGGAAGAGGGTCTCCACGCCCGTCAGGTGGCGGTTCATCAGCGCCATCGGGAGCTCCGCGTCGTAGTCCGCGCCGTTGCGCAGCCCCTTGAGCAGCACCGTCGCCCCGACGTCGCGGCAGAAGTCGACCAGCAGCCCCGGCACCGCGGCGACCCGCACGGTGGGCAGGTCGGCGACGGCCCGCTCCGCCAGCGCCAGGCGCTCGTCGAGCGGCAGCAGCGGCCGCTTGGTCGCGTTCGTCGCGACGGCCACCACCACCTCGTCGAAGAGGGCGGCACCCCGGCGCACGACGTCGAGGTGCCCCAGGGTCACGGGGTCGTAGGAGCCCGGGCAGACGGCGACGGTCATCGGCCCACCATAGGCACTGACGGGGCGCGGGGCGCCTGCGGCGCGACACCCGCCGGTTCGGCGAACCACACGACCGTCTCGCCGTAGCGCCGCTGGTCGTCCCGCCGCAGGCCCGCCGGCCACGTCGGCTCGGGCGAGCGGGAGGACCGCTCCACGACGACGACGCCCCGGGCGTCCAGTCGCGGCACGAGGGCCTCGAGCACCGCCGTGAGCTCGTCCTCCGGCAGGTCGTACGGCGGGTCGACGAGCACGAGGTCGACCGCCTCGCCGGTGGGCCGCTGGACGTGCGTGAGCACCCGCTCGGCGGCGACACGCACGCCGGGCAGCCCGAGGGCGGCCGCGTTGCGACGGCACACGTCCGCGGCCTGCCGCGCCGACTCGACGAGCACCACCGCGGCGGCGCCACGGCTGGCCGCCTCGAGCCCGAGCGCACCGGAGCCCGCGTACAGGTCCAGGACGCGGGCGCCGTCGACCACGTCGAGGTGCTCGAGGCGCGAGAACAGCGCCTCGCGCACCCGCTCGCTCGTCGGCCTGGTGCCCTTGCCCGGCACCTGGAGCACCCGGCCTCCCGCCGTCCCCGCCACGATCCGCGTCACGCCCCCAGGCTAGGGGCCCGGCGAGCGGCGACCCGCGTCAGCTCCGGTCGAGGAACTCCTCGCGGGTCGGGTCGAGCCAGCGCTCGATGGCGTCGCGCAGCACCGGCCACTCGCTCAGGTCGGGGTCCTCCGCGACCAGGCCGACGGCATCCTCGCGCGCCTGCGCGATGAGGTCCGCGTCGCGCACGACGCGCAGCAGGCGCAGCGAGCTGAACCCACCGGACTGCGACGCCCCGAGGACGTCGCCCTCGCGGCGCAGCTCGAGGTCGACGCTCGCCAGCCGGAAGCCGTCCGTCGTCTCCGCGAGCGTCCGCACGCGGGTCGCGGCGTCCGTGCCCTCGGCCGCGTCCGACACCAGCAGGCACAGCCCCGGCGCCGACCCGCGCCCCACGCGCCCGCGCAGCTGGTGCAGCTGGGAGAGGCCGAAGCGGTCCGCGTCGAGCACGACCATCCCGGTCGCGGCCGGGACGTCCACCCCGACCTCGATCACCGTCGTCGAGACGAGGACCTGCACCTGACCGGCGGCGAACCGGTTCATCACGTCCTCCTTCTCGCTCGGCGGGAGCCGGCCGTGCAGGACGCCGACCTCGACACCCGCGAGCTCCGGCATCGCGCGCAGCTCGGCGGCGACCTCCTCGACGGCGCGCAGCGGCCGCCGCTCGGGCTCGACCCCCGCCAGCGGCAGCGTGCCGTCGTCGTCGGGGTCGCCGTCGGCGCGGGAGCCGGAGCGGCGGCCGCTGCGCGCCTCGACGAGGTCGGCGTCGTCCGCGCCGGCGTCGTCGTCCGCGCTGATCCGCGGGCAGACGACGTACACGCGGTGACCCGCGTCGACCTCCTCGCGCACGCGCCGCCACGTCCGCGCCATCCAGGCGGCGTTGCCCGCGGGCACGACGTGCGTCGTGGTCCCCGCCCGGCCGGCCGGGACCTCGGTCAGCGTGGAGACCTCGAGGTCGCCGAACACCGTCATCGCGACCGTGCGCGGGATCGGCGTCGCCGTCATCACCAGCAGGTGCGGGGTCGTCCCCGCCTTGGCGCGCAGCGCGTCCCGCTGCTCGACGCCGAAGCGGTGCTGCTCGTCGACGACCACCAGGCCCAGGTCCGCGAACTGGACCTGCTCCCCCAGCAGCGCGTGGGTCCCCACGACGATCCCCGCCCGGCCCGACGCGGCGTCGAGGAGCGCCTCGCGCCGGGCGGCGGCCGACTGCGAGCCCGTGAGCACGGCGACCCGCGTCGCGCGCTCGGCAGCGCCGAGCATGCCCTCCTCCGCGAGCGGCCCCAGCAGCGCGCGCAGCGTCCGCACGTGCTGCGCCGCGAGCACCTCGGTGGGCGCCAGGAGCGCCGCCTGCCCCCCGGAGTCGACGACCTGCAGCATCGCGCGCAGGGCGACCACCGTCTTGCCGGAGCCGACCTCGCCCTGCAGGAGCCGCTGCATCGGGCGGTGCGCCGCCAGGTCGTGGCCGATCTGCTCGCCCACCTCGCGCTGGCCGGCCGTCAGCTCGAAGGGCAGCCGCCGGTCGAACGCGGCCAGCAGGCCGTCCGCCGCTCCCGGGCGGGCGACCGCCTCCTGCGCCGCGACGAGGGCTCGGCGCCGGGCCAGCGCGGCCTGCAGGACGAAGGCCTCCTCGTACTTCAGGCGGTGCCGACCGCGCCGCCAGTCGTCGTCGGACCACGGCAGGTGCACGTCGTGGAGCGTCTCGTGGACGGTGCGCAGGCCGCGGCGCTCCCGCACGGGCGCCGGCACGGGGTCGGCGAGGTCCTCCGGTCGCATCGGGTCCAGGACGGTGCGCACCGCGAGCGCGATGCGCCACGTCGGCAGGCCCGCGGCCGCCGGGTAGATCGGGATCGGCCGGCTGGCCTCGACCAGGGCGGCCGCCTCGTCGTCGGCGTCGCCCCCGATGATCGTGTAGTCGGGGTGGGTGAGCTGGAGCTCGCCGCGGTACGTGCCGACGGTGCCCGTGAACAGGCCCACCTGCCCCGGGACGAGCCGGCGCTCGTGCGGGTGCAGCGCGCCGCTGCGCTTGGCGAAGAAGGTGAGGCTCAGGTCCCGGCGTCCGTCGGACACACGGGCCTGGAGCATCGCGCCGCCGCGCGAGCGCATCTGCCGCACGGTCGCCTGGCGGACCTCGGCCATGACGGTGACGTGCTCGCCCACCACGACCGACGACAGGTCGGTCATCCGGCCGGGCGCGGCGTACCGCCGCGGGTAGTGCTGCAGCAGGTCGCCGACCGTGTGCACGTCGAGCTTGCCCAGCGCGGCGGCCGTGCGGGGGCCGAGCACGCGGCCGAGCGGGTCGGCGAGCCAATGCGGGCGCCCGTCGGGCGGCGTCGGCACCTCGTGGTCGTCCAGCGTCATCTCCCCGCTCTCACTCCGCACCCAGCACGACGTCGGCGCCCGGCGTCCCGCCCGCGAGCACGACCACCTCGACCCCGGCACGCCGCTGCGCCAGCCCACCGACCAGACGCTCGCCCACGTCGGGCGACGTGCCGGCACCGAGCACCGCGGTCAGCAGCGTGCCCTCGGGTCCGAGGAGGTCGAGGGCCGTGTCGAGCACCGCCCCAGCATGCCCGTCGCCGCCGACACCGCGGCGGTCCTCCGGCGCCGGGACGCACCCGGGGCGGACGGCGCGCACCGCGTCGACGAGCGCGGCGACGGCGTCCTGCGCCGGTGCCGCGCTCGCGAGGGTGGCGAGGGTCGCGGCGCCGACCACCACGCGGACCTCGTCGAGGTCCGCGAGCACGGTCGTGCCCGGCCCGGACACGGGCGGCGCCCCGCCGGGCAGCGCTCCGGCCGGGGCCAGGACCAGGACGTGGTCCGCACCGGTGTCCTCGACCGCGCGCCCCACCTCGTCGCCCGCGACGCCGCCTGGCGGTACGAGGACGACGACGGCGCCGGCGCGCGCGAGGTCCGGCAGCAGCCCGGGCGCCCGGGTCACGGCGACGACGCCCACGAGGGGACGGTGCGCCCCGTGGACGCCGGACTGGGCGAGGAGGTGCCGCACCCGGACCTGGCTCGCGCGGCAGCCGAGGTCGCCG
>NZ_JACEXH010000117.1:0-10726 GCF_014525465.1 Actinotalea sp. JY-7885
GCGCCCGCTGCCGCCGCGGGAGGCGGCGGTGGCGGCGGTGGCGGTGGCGCGGCGGAGCCCGCGGGGTCGCGCTGGTCCATGCCCGGGGCCCTAGAGGCCGAGGACCTTGGCCTTGGCGGCCTCGTAGTCGGCGTCCGTGATCAGGCCCTGGTCGAGCATCGTCTTGAGCTGGGTCAGCTTCGCGACGGGGTCCTCCGCGGCGGGGGCCGGCGGGGGCGGGGGCGGCGTGTCCTGCGGCTGCTGGGGCGTGGCGTGCGGGACGTTCGGCTGCTGCAGCGCGCCGGCCGCGCCGGCCGCCGCGTTGACGCCCATGCCGAGGAAGGCCATCCCGTCCCCGCCGCCGTTCTCGCCGGCGGCCTGGAACCCGCGCGCGGCGGCCTGCTGCATGAAGGAGTTGCCGCGGGCGCCGCCGAGGGCGTCGGCCTTCTTGACGTCGCTGAGCAGGGCGCGGGTGTCCTCGTCGTACTCGATCGCCTGGATCGCGACCTTGACGATCGTGATGCCGCGCGCGGTCGTCCACTGGTAGCCCTCTTCGACCGCCAGCGCCAGGGACTGCGCGAACCCGACCGAGTCGCTCTGGATCCGCGCGATCCGGTTCCCCTTGCTGGGGTCGTTCGTGTAGATCGAGAACGCCGCCGCGAGCGACCCGACGACCTCGTTGAAGAGCTGGCTGGCGGCCGGGTTGTCGAGGTCCGAGAAGTCGAAGGCCCGCGCACCGGCGCTGAGGTACGTCAGGGGCACGAACTGCTTGACCAGGAGGATCGGGTCCACGATCCGCAGCGAGTAGGAGCCGCGGGTGATCGCGCCGACCTGCGCGCCGAGGTAGGCGTCGTCCCAGTAGATCTCCGACTGGGTGCCGAAGCGGTTGTTCGGGATCTCCTTGAGGTTCACGTAGAACGCGAGCTGCTGGGTCCCCGGACGACCGCCGAACTTGAACCGCTCCCACGACATGGTGACCGTGGGGCTGAGGATGCCGTCGCCCGCGAAGATCGACTGCGAGTTGGGGTCCTCGGACGTGTAGACGAACCCGCCCGGCTCGGCGACGAGGCCCGTCAGCTGGCCGTCCTGGAACGTGAGGAGACCGTAGCCCTCGGGCACCAGGATCCGGCTGCCGTTGGTGATGATGTTCTCGGACGCCTTGGTGTTCGATCCGCGGCCGGCGTTCTGGCCCTGCGGGACGGCCGGGAAGATCGCTGCCGTCGGTGCGAGGTGCGCCGGGGGAGCCAGGAAGTCCTGCCACTGGTCGGCCAGCATGCCGCCGACTGCTCCCGAGAAGGCCTTGATGAAACCCATCCGATTCCTCCACGTGACGTGCGTCGGGGCCAAGCGCCGGACCTTCGAACTCTACATGATCGTTTCTTGACCATCTCGGGTGCGACGGGGTGAGAACCGGCGCGTCACCGGTACCGCGAGCGTGCCCGGACCCGGACCTGCGCCGAGCGCCCCCAGCAGCAGGGCGAGTGCCGGCACGAGGAGGACGGCCGCGGCGAGGTTCACGCCGCGGAAGCCGCCGGCCGCGAGGATCGGCCCGGCCAACGCGGCCGCCCCGGCCCCCGCGTAGTTCATGCCGGCGTCGGTGGCGCCCTGGAGCGGGAGCCGCAGATCGAGGGGTGCTGTCGCCAGGACCGACGACGCCGCGATGACGCTGGCCGACCAGCCCAGGCCAAGGACGACGAGCGCGATCGCGGTCAGCGCGCTGCTCTCCGGGCGCGCGGCGGCGACGAAGCCCAGAGTCACCGCCACGGCGAGGACGGCCAGGCCGCCTGCCGCCAGGCGGAGCGCTCCCCAGCGGTCCGCCAGCCACCCGAACACGGGGCTGAGCGCGAACATCCCGAGGACGTGCAGGCTGATGACGACGCCGACGACCTCCAGTGACATGCCGCCGTGCTTCATGTGCAGGGGGGTCATGACCATGACCATGACCATCGCCGCGTGCGCCAGGGCGAGGAGCGCGACGGCGAACCGCAGCACGGGGTCCCGGCCGGCGCGGGCCACCGCCGCGAGGGCGCCGACCGACGGTGGTCCGACGACCGCCGAGGTCCCCGCAGGCGCGGCGTGCGCGGCGTCGGCCGGACCAGCGTCGGCCGGAGCAGCGTCGACGGGTCCGGCGGCGCCGGGTGCGGCGGCGCGGAAGAGCGAGGCCACCACGAGGGACGCCGAGGCGAACGCGAGCACGGAGAAGAGGTACGGCCCCGCGAGCCCGGGGATCCCCACGCGCACGCCGAGGTCCGCGCCGACCGCGCTGAGGTTCGGGCCGGCGACGGAGCCGATCGTCGTCGCCCAGAGCACGATCGACATGACGCGACCGCGGGTCGCGGGCGCGACCCCGTCGGCGGCGGCGTAGCGGGACTGGAGGTTCGCGGCCTGGGCGACGCCGAAGCACCCCAGGCCGAGGAACAGGACGACGACCTGCGAGACGACAGCGGACGCCACGACGAGCACGGCGCCCAGCAGCGCGATCGCGTAGCCGGTCGCGAGCGACCAGCGGCGGCCCCGGCGCGCCGCCAGGCCGGCCAGGGGGATGGCGGCCACCGCCGCACCGAGGACGCTGGCCGCCTGCGCCACCCCGGCGATCGACGTGCCCCCCAGCTGCTCGGCCAGCAGCCCGCCGACCGCCGCACCCGAGGCGATGCCGACGCCCCCGAGCACGTTGCTGAGGATCAGCACGCCCGTGCTGCGGGCGTCGAGCCGCGGTGGACGTCTCATGCCGCCAGCATGCCGCCTGGCAGCCCTGCCGCGGGTCAGCGGGCGGCCGCGCCGCTCCGCACGGTGGACTCGGAGCGCAGGACGCGGGCGTGGTCGACGGTCCGGCACGGTCCGGTGAGCCGGACCCCGGCGCGGGGCCAGTCGCCCTCGCTGGAGCCGCCCGCCATGAACGTCAGGGTGCCGGGCTCCACCACGCGCTCGCCCCGGATCCCCGTGAAGGAGCTGAGGTCGGCGTGGACGGTGAACGAGACCACGGCGCTCTCGCCCGGCGCCAGCTCGACCCGGCGGTACCCCACCAGCTGCCGGACCGGCCGATTCACCTGGGCGACAGGGTCGCTCAGGTACAGCTGGACCACCTCGGCGCCCGCGCGAGGCCCGACGTTGCTGAGCTCGACGGTCAGCTCCACGGCGCCGTCGGTCGGGACGTCCTCGTGGGTGACGCGGAGGTCGCCGTAGCGGAACTGCGTGTACGACAGGCCGTGGCCGAAGGGGTAGGCGGGCGTGAGGTCGAGGTTGCTGATCCGGCCGACCTGGCGGGTCAGGAGGCTGCCGAGGTACGTCTGCGGTCCGCTCGTCGCGACGGCCGGCACCTGGACCGGCAGCTTGCCGCTGGGGTTGATGCGTCCGGACAGCACGCCCGCGATCGCGGACGCCCCCTCCTCGCCCGGCATGAACGCCTGCACGACGGCCGCGGCCCGCGGGGCGTGGGCGCCCAGCGCGTAGGGCCGCCCGGACACGACCACGAGGACCGTCGGTGTCCCGGTCGCCAGGACGGCGTCCACGAGCTCGTCCTGCACGCCCGGCAGGCGCAGGTCCGCCGCGTCGCACCCCTCGCCCGAGCTGCCGCGGCCGAACATCCCCGAGCGGTCGCCCACGGTCAGGACGCACACGTCGGCGTCCCGCGCCGCCGCGACCGCGGCCGCGATGCCCGCCCGGTCGGTCCCGAGCACGTCGCAGCCGCGTTCGACGGCCCACGCCGCCGCCGGGAGCTCCGCCGCGAGCGCCTCGGCGATCGTGGGGACCTCGATGCCCAGACCCAGCTCGGGATGCCGCGGCAGCACGTGCACCGGGTAGGAGTAGCAGCCCATCAGCGTGCGGGGGTCCTGCGCCAGCGGGCCGACGAGGGCCACGCGGGCCGGGCCGTCGCCGAGCGGGAGCACCCCGGCTGCGTTGTGCAGCAGGACGATCGACTGCTCGGCCACGGTCCGGGCCAGCAGCCGGTTCGCCGGGCTGTCCAGGTCGATCGGGCCCGCCGCGTCCGTGGTCGGCGGCGTCGCGTCGAGCAGCCCCAGCTCGAGCTTCTGGTGCAGCACCCGCCGGGCCGCCCGGTCGACGAGCTCCTCGGCGACGGCGCCCGAGCGCACCTGCTCGACCAGCCGGCTCCCGTAGCCGGCCACGTCCGGGAGCTCGACGTCGATCCCGGCACGCAGGGCGAGCGCGCCCGCCTCGGCGACGTCGGCCGCCACCCCGTGGGTCGTGGCGAGGAACGCGACCGCCCAGTAGTCCGAGACGACCGTGCCGGTGAACCCCCACGCGTCGCGCAGCACCGACGTGAGCAGCTCCTCGGAGGCGCCGACGGGCACCTCGTCGATCGCCGAGTAGGAGTTCATCACGGAGCGGGCGCCGCCCTCGCGCAGCGCCATCTCGAACGGTGGCAGCAGCACGTCGGCGAGCTCGCGGCGGCCCACCGAGACCGGCGCGTGGTTGCGCGCCGACCGGGACGCCGAGTAGCCGACGAAGTGCTTGAGCGTGGCGACCGTCCCGGTGGACTCCATGCCGCGCACGTACGCGGCGCCGATGGTCCCCACGGTGTACGGGTCCTCGCCGATGGTCTCCTCGACCCGGCCCCACCGGTAGTCGCGGACGACGTCCATCACGGGGGCCAGGCCCTGGTGCACGCCGAGGCGGCGCAGGTCGCGCCCGATCGCGGCGCCGACCTCCTCGACCAGCTCGGGGTGGAAGGTCGCGCCCCACGCGAGGGGGATCGGGTACACCGTCGCGCCGAGCGCCGCCACGCCGGTGAGGCACTCCTCGTGCGCGATCGCGGGCAGGCCCAGACGGCTCGCGCGGGCGAGGCGCGCCTGGACGCCCGCGAGCTTGGCCGCGCCCTCGTCCGCCGGCACCGGCTCGGTCCCGACGACGCGGGTGAGGTGGCCCAGGCCCTGGGCCGCCGCGTCGTCGAACGCGGGGCGGTTGGCGCCGAGCGTGTCCTGCATCGGGGCGATCACCTCGCCCGGCCCCCGCGTGTCGAACCAGTAGCCGCCGAGCTGGCCCACCTTCTCCTCGAGCGACATCGCCGCGAGCAGCGACGCGACGCGTCGCTCCGCCGGCAGGTCGGCGTCGTGCCAGGTGGTCGCGGCCGGCCGCTCCGTCTCGTGGGGCACGGTCAGACCTTCCGGTTGGGCAGCGGCGGGTGCGTCGTGGAGTCGCGGACCACGAGGGACGTGGCGATCTCGATGTGGTTCGAGTCGAGCGGGACGCCGTCGTGCACGCGCAGGACCGTGTGCAGCGCGCGCCGGCCGATCTCCTGCAGCGGCTGTCGCACGGCGGTCAGCGGCGGGCTCGCCCAGCCGGCCACGGGCGTGTCGTCGTACGAGACGACGCTGACGTCGCGCGGCACGGACAACCCCACCCGCCGGGCGGCCTGCAGGACGCCCATGGCCTGCACGTCGCTCGACGCGAGGATGCCGGTCGGGCGGTCGGGTCGCTGCAGCCACGTCCACGCGACGTGCTCGGCCTCCTCGAGGTTGAACCCCACCTGCTGCGCGTGGCCCGCGACCAGCTCGATGCCCGCCTGGGCGCAGGCCGAGCGGAAGCCGTCGAGCCGCGCGACGGCGCTCATGGACTGCGCCGGCCCGGCGACCACCGCGAGCCGGGTGTGGCCCAGGCTCAGGAGGTGCTCGGCGGCGGTCCGACCGCCCAGCCAGTTCGTCGAGCCGACGGAGACGACGTCGGGATGCGTGAAGTCGAGCGGGTCGATCACGACCACCGGCAGCCGCGCGTGGACGATGCTGCCGTAGACCTCGGGGCCGAGGCCCGCGGTCAGGACGATCGCGCCCAGGCGTCCCGACGCGGCGAGGCGCTGGGTCCAGGCCGTGCTGGACTCCGCCGCGCCGTCCGGCGTCCGGCGCAGGAAGCGGCCCACGACGATGTCGACCCCGTGCTCCTCGGCGGCGAGGGTCGCCCCGCGGAGGACCTCCATCGCGTAGGCGCTGTTGAGCACGTCGACCATGAGCTCGACGGTCCGTTGACCTGCCGAGCGCCGGCCCGCCGGCGTCTTGTAGCCGAGCTGGGTGATCGCGCGCTCGACGCGCTCGCGCGTGGTCGCCGCGACGTCCGGACGCCCGTGGACGACCTTCGACGCCGTCGCGACGGAGACCCCCGCGTGGGCCGCGACGGCGGACAGGTTCGGGCGCGCACCGTTGGGCTTGGTCACCGCGGTCCTCCAAGGTTCGACGCGACTGTACCCACGGCACCGAAAACATCAAAGCGTGGGCCGGCCGCCTCAGGCCGTCCGGTCTCGGCCGAAGCGGACTATTTACACGGCTGCCGCGTCGTCGTACTGTGCAAGCGTTTCGACGAAGGTCCGAAAAGTTTTCGCCACGACGAAGTGGAGAGACGCCATGTTGAGGCACACACGCACGCGCCAGGCCGCCGCGGTGACGGGCGGCGTCGTCGCAGCCCTGCTCCTGGCGGCCTGTGGTTCCGGCGCCACACCCGAGCTTGGCCAGAGCAGCGAGCCCGAGGCAGCCGCGGGTGACTCCGCGGGCGGCGGGGCCGTCGTCTGGGCGGTCGAGAGCTCGCAGTCGGACACCTACGTCGCCGCGGTGGAGCGGTGGAACGCCGACCACCCCGACGCACCCATCGAGCTCCAGCTCTTCCCCGACAACGGGTACAAGGACAAGCTCCGCGTCGCCCTGGGGGCCGGCGAGGGGCCCACCATGATCTACAGCTGGGGCGGCGGCGGGCTCGAGGCCTTCGTGGAGCAGGACCTCGTCGAGTCGCTCTCGGACCTCGCCGCGGACACGCCGGAGATCATCGACCGGTACCTGCCCGCCACCCTCGGGGGCGTGACGTTCGACGGCGAGGTCTACGGCGTCCCGATCAACAACATGCAGCCGGTCGTGCTGCTCTACAACAAGGACGTCTTCGAGCAGGTCGGGGCGGAGCCGCCGGCCACGTGGGACGACCTCATGGACCTCGTGCCCACGTTCACCGAGGCGGGCGTCGCGCCGCTGGCGCTGGCGGGCCAGAGCAAGTGGCCGCAGCTGCCGTACCTGGCGTACCTGGTCGACCGGGTCGGCGGGCCCGAGGTCTGGGACGCCGTCGCGGCGAACGAGCCCGACGCGTGGTCCGACCCCGCCGTGCTCGAGGCGGTCACGATGATCCAGGACCTCGTGGAGGCCGGGGGCTTCGTGGAGAACTTCTCCTCGATCTCCTACGAGAGCGGCGCCGCGGACGCCCTGCTCTACACCGACAAGGCGGCCATGCTCGTCATGCTGAGCCAGGCGTACTCGAACATCGCGAAGACCGCGCCGGAGTTCGCCGAGTCCGGGTCGATGGGCTACGTCCCCTTCCCGGCGGTCGACGGCGGCGCGGGCGACCCCGCGAACCTCACCGGCAACCCGTCGAACTACTGGTCCATCACGACGGCGGCGTCCGACGAGGAGCAGGCCACCGCGCTGGCCTTCCTCGAGGAGCAGGTGATGAACGAGGAGTACACCGGCGAGATCGTCGGACGCTCGGCGGTCCCGGGGGTCACAACGGCCGAGGACCTCATCGCCGAGAGCGACGACGAGTACCCCGGCTTCGTCTTCGACCTCGTCGCCGAGGCGCCGCACTTCCAGCTCTCGCTCGACCAGGCGCTCTCGCCCGCGCAGGGCGAGGCGCTCAAGACGGCGCTGGACCAGGTGTTCCTGCTGCAGATCACCCCGGAGCAGTTCGCCGAGACGATGAACGCCACCATCGAATGAGCGCTCCCGCACAGGCCGTGCGGGAGCGCGGCAGGACCGCGCTCCCGCACGCCGGGCCGTCGCTGTGGCTGCTGGCCCCGGCCGCCCTCCTGTTCGTCACGTTCGCCGTCGTGCCGCTGCTGGGCGCGATCGGGCTGTCCCTGACGTCGTGGAACGGCCTGGGCGTGCCGGCCTGGACGGGCTTCGACAACTGGCGGGACGTCTACTCCGACCCGGTCACGTGGCACACGATCCGGCTCAGCCTGCTGGTCATGGTCGGCTCGTGGGTCGTCCAGACGCCGCTGAGCCTGCTGCTCGGCGTCTACCTGGCCGGGGGCAGGCGCAGCCGGGCGGTGGTCGGGGTGGCCTACTTCCTGCCGCTCCTGCTGTCGTCGGCGGCCGTCGGGCTGACCTGGAAGAACCTCCTGGACCCGAACTTCGGGCTGACCAGCACGGCGCCGGCCGGCCCGCTGTCCCACGCGTGGCTCGGTGACCCGCGGACCGCGCTCGCGGCCGTCGTCGTCATCGTCGCGTGGCACTTCGTCCCCCTGCACACGCTGCTCTACCAGGCCGGGGTGCGGCAGATCCCGCGGTCGCTGTACGAGGCGGCCGCGATGGACGGGGCCAGCACCCTGCAGCAGTTCCGGTCGATCACGCTGCCGCAGCTGAAGTACACGATCGTCACGTCGTCGGTGCTCGTGCTCGTCGGCTCCCTGACCTACTTCGACCTCGTCTTCGTCCTCACCGGCGGGGGCCCGGGCGACGCCACCCGGATCCTGCCGCTGCACATGTACCTCACGGGCTTCCAGGCGACCGAGATGGGCAAGGCCAGCGCCATCGCCGCGGTGCTGGCCGTCATCGGCCTCCTGCTGTCCCTCGCCCTGACCAGGTTCTCCGGGTTCTCGCGCATGCAGAGCCAGCAGGAGGGGCTCTGATGACCGTCGTCGACGAGGCCGCCCCCCGCACGTCCGAGCGGGCGCCGGCACCCACCGGGCGCCGCGCGCCGTCGTGGCGGGTCAACTGGCCGGGAGGCGTCGGCGCGCTGGTCTGGCTCGTCGTCGTGCTGGTGCCGATCTACTGGGTGCTCATCACGAGCCTGCGCACGCAGCAGGACTTCTTCGGCGACCACCCGCTCGCGCTGCCCGCCGAGCCCTCGCTCGACAACTACCTCGTGGTGTTCGAGCTGGGCTTCGCGCGGTACTTCCTCAACTCGGGGATCGTCACCGTCGCCGCCGTCGCGCTGACCGTCTTCGTCTCGCTCTTGGCGGCGTACACGATCGTGCGCAGCTCGCGGCCGCTGGCCCGCCGCGCGTTCTCGCTGTTCCTGCTCGGCCTCGCGATCCCGGTGCAGTCGGCGATCATCCCGATCTTCTACATGATCACCAAGCTCGGGCTCTACGACAGCCTCACGGCGGTGGTCCTGCCGTCGGCCGCGTTCGCCATCCCCATCACCGTGATCATCTTCTGCAGCTTCATGCGCGACATCCCCGGCGAGCTCTTCGAGTCGATGCGGCTCGACGGTGCGGGGGAGTGGCGGATCCTCTGGCGGCTCGTGCTGCCGCTGAGCAAGCCGGCCATCCTGACGACCGCGATCTACAACGGCGTGAACGTGTGGAACAACTTCCTCTTCCCGCTGGTCCTCACGCAGAGCCCTGGTACGCGCACGCTGCCCCTGGCACTGTGGACGTTCCAGGGCGAGCTCACGATCAACGTGCCGGCGATGATGGCGGCCGTCGTGCTCTCGGCCCTGCCTCCGCTCACGCTCTACGTCTTCGGCCGGCGCCAGCTCGTCGCCGGCCTGACCGCGGGGTTCGGCAAGTGACCGAGCCCCACGACCCCCGAGGAGCATCGATGCCCGCAGGTCCCCGACCCACCGCCGAGAGCTGGCCGATCGCGGCCGCCATGCTGCCGTTCCCGCCGTCGCAGGACGCCCCCGCCGAGCAGTGGGTCGACCAGCTCGCGGAGGTCGCGTTCGAGGGCTTCGACCACGTCGACGTCACCGACTCGTGGGTCCGGGCGGGCGACCTCGAGCCCGCCCGCCTGGACGAGCTCAAGGACGCGCTCCGGGCGACCGGCCTGGCGCCGGCCGCCCTGTCGGCGATCCGGCGCAGCGTCATCGACCCGGAGCAGGGCGCCGACAACCTCGCCTACTCCCACCGCACCATCGACGCCGCGGCGGAGCTGGGCTGCTCGGTGGTCAGCGTCGGCCTGCACCGGCCGCTGCTGCCCGGCCAGCGGGAGGCGTTCTGGTTCTGGACGGCCCAGGGCCCGGTCGACGCGACCGACCGGGACACCTGGCAGCTCGCGGTGGACCGGCTGCGCGAGCTCGGGGAGCACGCCGCCGACGTCGGGCTCGAGCTCTCGCTGGAGATGTACGAGGACACGCTGCTGGGCACCGCCGAGTCCGCCGTCCGCCTGGTCCAGGACATCGACCACGCGGCCGTCGGCCTCAACCCCGACCTCGGGAACGTCTTCCGCCTGCACCGGGAGATCGAGGACTTCGACGCCGCGGTGCGCCTGTGCCTGCCGGTCTCGAACTACTGGCACGTGAAGAGCTACTACCGCGACGAGGACCCGTCCAGCGGCGCGGTCGTGACCCTGCCGGCGCCGATGGAGCTCGGGTCCGTCAGCTACCGCCGGGCGGTGGCGGTCGCGCTCGACGCCGGCTTCACCGGTCCCTTCTGCGTCGAGCACTACGGCGGCGACGGGCTCTCGGTCTCGGCCATGAACGCCCGGTACCTGCGCCGCCTGCTCGCCGTCGCCACCGGCGAGGCGCGCGACGCGGTGCTGGCCCGGACGCGCGCGGGGGTGACGCGATGACCACCCGGGTCGCCGTCCTCGGGCTCGGCGCCATGGGCCTGCCCATGGCCACCTGGCTCGCGCGGACCATGGACGTGACGGGCTTCGACCTCAGTGCCGAGCGTCTCGCGCTCGCCGCCGAGGGCGGCGTCCGGCCCGCCCCCAGCGCCCGCGAGGCGTGCGAGGCCGCCGACGTCGTCGTGGTGGGGGTGCGCGACGGCGCCCAGCTGCGCGCGGTGCTCGGTCCCGACGGCGCGGGCACGGGCCTG
>NZ_JACEXH010000118.1:0-10722 GCF_014525465.1 Actinotalea sp. JY-7885
CGTGGTCGCCGCCGACGCAGCCGGCGAGGCTCCGCCCTGCGGGACGTGCGAGCCACGCGCGGCCGGTGCCCCCGGGCGCGCACCTGCGGTGCGCGGGCGCGGGGCGGGAGGACGGCTCACTGCTCCATGGTCGCTGACGCACGCCCGCCCCCGGGGACGGGGGCGGGCGTGTCGGGCGGGGTCCGCGTGGTCAGGCGGACAGGATCTGGCGCATCAGCTCGGCCGTCGCGCTGGGCGTGCGGCCCACACGCACACCGGCGGCCTCGAGGGCCTCCTGCTTCGCCTGCGCGGTGCCGGACGAGCCGGACACGATGGCGCCGGCGTGGCCCATGGTCTTGCCCTCCGGCGCGGTGAAGCCCGCGACGTAGCCGACGACCGGCTTGGTCACGTGCTCCTTGATGAACGCGGCCGCGCGCTCCTCGGCGTCGCCGCCGATCTCGCCGATCATGACGATGGCCTCGGTCTCGGGGTCCGCCTCGAACGCCGCGAGGGCGTCGATGTGCGTGGTGCCGATGATGGGGTCGCCGCCGATGCCGATCGCCGTCGAGAACCCGAAGTCCCGCAGCTCGTACATCATCTGGTAGGTCAGCGTGCCGGACTTCGACACGAGGCCGATCTTGCCCGGTCCCGTGATGTCCGCCGGGATGATCCCGACGTTCGACTTCCCGGGGCTGATGAGGCCCGGGCAGTTCGGGCCGATGAGGCGGACGCCCTTGGCCTGCGCGGCCGTGAAGAACTCGGCCGTGTCCGCGACCGGCACGCCCTCGGTGATGATGACGACGAGCGGCACGCCCGCGTCGACGGCCTCGAGGACCGCGGCCTTGGTGTGGGCGGGTGGCACGAAGATGACCGACACGTCCGCGCCGGTGGCCTCGACGGCCTCGCGCACGCTGCCGAAGACCGGCACCGAGGTCGTGCCCTCCCCGACCGTGAAGTCGACGCTCGTGCCCGCCTTGCGCGGGTTCACGCCGCCGACGACGGCGGTGCCCGACGCCAGCATGCGCGTCGTGTGCTTCTGGCCCTCGGAGCCCGTCATGCCCTGGACGATGACCTTGGAGGTCTCAGTCAGGAAGATCGCCATGAATCTCTCTCGTCTCTTCGCTGGTTCGGCTTCGGGGGGCGCTCAGGCGGCGGCGTGGGCGAGCTCGGCCGCCTTGTCGGCGCCGCCGTCCATCGTCTCGGCGAGCGTGACCAGGGGGTGCGCGGCCTCGGCGAGGATGCGCCGGCCCTCGACGACGTTGTTGCCGTCGAGGCGCACGACGAGCGGCTTGGTGGCCGCGTCGCCGAGGATCTCGAGCGCGGACACGATGCCGTTGGCCACGGCGTCGCACGCCGTGATGCCGCCGAACACGTTGACGAACACCGACTTGACCTGCGGGTCCGACAGGATGATGTCGAGGCCGGCGGCCATGACCTCGGCCGACGCGCCGCCGCCGATGTCCAGGAAGTTGGCGGGCTTGACGCCGCCGTGGCCCTCGCCGGCGTAGGCGACGACGTCCAGGGTGCTCATGACGAGCCCGGCACCGTTGCCGATGATCCCGACCTCGCCGTCGAGCTTGACGTAGTTGAGGTCCGACTCCTTGGCGCGCGCCTCGAGCGGGTCAGCGGCGGCCGCGTCCTCGAGCTCGGCGTGCTCCGGGTGGCGGAACGCGGCGTTGCCGTCGAGCGTCACCTTGCCGTCGAGCGCGACGATCGCGCCGTCCTTCGTGCGGACCAGCGGGTTGACCTCGACGAGCGTCGCGTCCTCCTCCGCGTACACGGTCCACAGCTTCTGGATGACCTCGGCGACCTGCGGCGCGACGTCGGCCGCGAAGCCGGCAGCGGCGACGATCTCGGCCGCCTTGGCCTCGTCGATGCCGACGATCGGGTCGACCGCGACGCGCGCCAGCGCCTCGGGGCGCTCGACGGCGAGCTGCTCGATCTCCATGCCGCCCTCGACGCTGGCCATGGCGAGGTAGCGGCGCTCGGCCCGGTCCAGCAGCACGGAGAAGTAGTACTCCTCCGCGATCTGCGCGCCCTGCGCGACCATGAGCGTGCGCACGACGTGGCCCTTGATGTCGAGGCCGAGGATCTCCTCGGCGCGCTGCGCCGCCTCGTCGGGCGAGTGCGCGAGCTTGACGCCCCCCGCCTTGCCGCGCCCGCCGGTCTTGACCTGCGCCTTGACGACCACGGTTCCGCCGCCGAGCTGCTCCGCGGCGGCGCGGGCCTCCTCGGGGGTCCGGGCGACGACGCCGCCCAGCACGGGGACGCCGTGCTTCTCGAAGACATCGCGTGCCTGGTACTCGAACAGGTCCACCCTGCTCCACCTTCCGTCGTCGTGTGCGCGGGCCCTCAGGGTGCGCGTCCGGCGGCCCGGCCGCGCCCACGCGTGGCCGCCCGGCCGATCGTAGTCGCGCCGGAGAGGTCTCTTCACATCGAGAGATCGTCGCTACCCTCGGTGCCACGGGCACGAGCGACGAGGGGACGCATGTCACAGAGCACCAGGCCGCCGCTGGGCGGCCGACCCGCCACCGGCCGCGACGTCGCCCTCGCGGTCGCGGGCATCGGCGGCTCGGCCGTCGTCGTCTTCTTCCTCGCCCTCTTCGTCACGCGCGGCGACGCCCGCGTCGCCGTGGGCTGCGCGGCACTCCTCCTGGTCGTCGGGGGCGGCAGCTACGCCTGGGGCGCCGTCGACCGGGCCCGGCGTCGGCGCCGGGCGCTGGCCGAGTACGGGTCGTTCGAGGGCGCGCTCGCCCGGCTCGACGTGGCGCAGGTCCGCGCGGTCCGCGAGCGCGACGGGGAGGTGGCCGCCGTGCGGGACGTGCGCCGGCAGCTGCCCCACCTCAGCCTGCCCGAGGCCGTGGAGATCGCCCGCGACGCGTGAGCCGGTCCTCGGGTGGCGCACGTCACAGGGTCGGCTACGCTCGCGCGCACCCCCGACCCTTGGAGCCTGCATGCGTCTGCGACCCGCCCACGCCCTGACCGTCCTGACCGCCCTCGCCCTCGCGGGGTGCACGGCGGGCGGTGGTGACGACGCGGAGAAGGCACCGGAGACCGAGGAGACGGCCTCGCCGCAGGAGACGGTCGAGGAGCTCGAGTCCGCGGCCGGCGAGGAGGAGCCCGTCGCCATCGAGCCGCTGTCCGTGATCGCCACTCGCGCCACGTCCGACGGGGACGTCTCGGCCGAGGTCGATCTCAACGCGGTGACGGTGAGCGGCGACGTCATGACGGTGCTGTTCACCGTCCGCAACCTCTCCGACGGGAAGTGGCAGCTCTCGCACTTCTTCGACGACGGCTCGGCCCACGCACCCCTCGCCGACGGCGACACGGAGACCGGGTCGGCCGACCCGGACCTCGGCTTCACGACCGACGGCGTCACGGTCGTGGACACGGCGAACGGCCTCCTGCACCGCGCCGCCTACGACGACACGGGGACCTGCGCCTGCAGCAGCGGCCTGTCGAGCAAGTTCGTCGGCGGCGGTGAGCAGATGGTCCTCACCACGGCCTTCACGGCGCCGCCGGAGGACGTCACGCACGTCACCGTGCAGATCCCCGGCGTCGGCTCGTTCGACGACGTCGAGCTCACGCGGTGAGCGGTCCGCTCCGCGTCCGGCGCGCTCCGCTGGTCGGCGTCGGCCTGGCCGTCGTCCTCGTCTCCGGCGCCACGCCGTCGCCCCCGGAGGGCGGCCCGGGCCTGGTGGCCCTGCCGCCCGGCACGGCCACGGTCGACGTCGGGCCCGTCTCGCCGCTCACGGAAGGCGTGGCCCCCCTGCAGGGCAGCGTGAGCCCGCTCATCACCCGCACCGCGAGCGTGGACGGCGCGCTGGGCCGCGACCAGGCGCTCGAGACGGAGCGGTGGACCCTCGCGTCGGACGTCTACTTCGACGTCGACTCCGCGGTGCTGACCCCGCGCGCGCAGGAGGACCTCGCCCAGGTGGCGGCGGCGCTCGCCGACGCGCAGGTGGTGTCCGTCACGATCGTGGGCCACACCGACTCGGTCGCCTCCGACGCGTACAACGAGGGGCTCTCGCGCGACCGGGCCGCGTCCGTGCAGCAGGTGCTCGCCGGCATCCTTCCCGGCGTGGAGCTCGCCGTCGAGGGCCGGGGCGAGCGCGAGCCCGTCGCGGAGGAGACCGGCACGCCGGAGCAGGTGGCGCAGGCGCGGGCGCTCAACCGCCGCGTCGAGATCGACGTCGTCCTGGCGGACCAGGGCTGACCCCAGGCCGCCCACGCCGCGTCGGCGGAGTCGACGTCGGCGTGGGCACCCGGGGCGCCTGCCGCCCTCACCCCGCCCCGAGCACGTCCGTTCCCACCGAGCACGTCCGCCGCAGAGGACGTGCTCGGTCGGAACGGACGTAGTCAGCCGAGACGGACGCCCGCAGGGCCGCCGCTGGGCGGAGGCGCGGCCGGCGGCCGACGGCGGCCTGCGTCTGCGGAGTCAACGTCGGCGGGGTGACCTCGACGGGCACCTGGGGCGCCTGCCGCCCTCACCCCGCCCCGAGCACGTCCGTTCCCACCGAGCACGTCCGCCGCAGAGGACGTGCTCAGTCGGAACGGACGTAGTGAGCCGAGACGGACGTGCTCGGTCGGGATCGGCGGCGCCGGGCTGCGTCAGAGCTTGGTCACCGGGGAGTAGCGCAGGAGCAGGCGCTTGACGCCGCTGCCACCGAAGTCGATCTTGGCGACCGCGTTCGGCCCCGACCCCTCGACGGTGACGACCGTCCCGAGGCCGTAGGAGTCGTGCGTGACCTTGTCCCCCACCACGAGGCTCGGCGCCTCGCCCCGCGGCGCGCCCTTGCCGAAGCTCGGGGACGACGGCGGCGAGGGCGGGACCCGCCGGGTCGAGACCCTGCCGCTGCCGATGACGGCGCCGCCGTCGTCGTCGGACCGGCGACCGCGCCCGCCCCACGCCGACGCGCCGCTCCCCCAGCCGCTGCCCCCCGCCCGCAGGGCCGCCATGCTCGACTCCTTGCGGCGCCAGTCGACCAGGTCCTCCGGGACGTCGTCGAGGAACCGGCTCGCGGGGAACTCGTTGGGCACGCCCCAGGCGGTGCGGACGGCGGCGCGCGAGACGTAGAGCCGCTGCCGGGCCCGGGTGAGCCCGACGTACGCGAGCCGGCGCTCCTCCTCGAGCTGGTCCGGGTCCGCCAGCGAGCGCATGTGCGGGAAGGTGCCGTCCTCCCAGCCGGTGACGAACACGACGGGGAACTCCAGGCCCTTCGCGGTGTGCAGGGTCATGAGCGTGACCACGCCCTGCCCGGGCCCGCCGTCGCCGTCGCCGTCGTCGGCCGGGATCTGGTCCGAGTCCGCGACGAGCGAGACGCGCTCGAGGAAGTCGGCGAGGTCGCCCTCCGGCTCGGCCTGCTCGAACTCGGTCGCGACGGCGTGCAGCTCGGCGAGGTTCTCGACCCGCGACTGGTCCTGCGGGTCCTCGCTCGCCCGCAGCTCCGCGAGGTAGCCCGTGCGGTCGAGCACCGCGCCCAGCACCTCCGCCGGCCCGGCGGTCGCGGCCAGCGCGCGCAGGTCGGCCATCATCTCGGCGAACGCCCGCAGGCCGGTGACCGCGCGGGTGCCCAGGCCCGGCGCCTCGTCGGCACGCTCCAGCGCCGCCCCGAACGAGATGCGCTCCCGCTCGGCGAAGGCCGCGAGCATGGCCTCGGAGCGGTCGCCCAGGCCGCGCTTGGGGACGTTGAGGACGCGACGCACGTTGACGTCGTCGTCCGGGTTGGCCAGCGCCCGCAGGTAGGCGACGGCGTCCTTGATCTCGCGGCGCTCGTAGAACCGGGTGCCGCCGACGACCTTGTAGGGCAGGCCGACGCGGATCAGCACCTCCTCGAGGGCGCGCGACTGCGCGTTGGTCCGGTAGAAGACCGCCACGTCGCCCGGGCGCACGCCGTCGGAGTCGCCGAGCCGGTCGATCTCCTCGGCGACGAACCGCGCCTCCTCGTGCTCGTTGTCCGCGACGTAGCCCACGATCTGAGGCCCCGCGCCCGAGTCCGTCCACAGCCGCTTGGGCTTGCGGCCAGGATTGCGCGAGATCACCGCGTTCGCGGCCGAGAGGATCGTCTGGGTGGAGCGGTAGTTCTGCTCGAGCAGGATCGTGCGCGCGTCCGGGTAGTCCGCCTCGAACTCGAGGATGTTGCGGATCGTCGCGCCGCGGAAGGCGTAGATGGACTGGTCGGCGTCGCCCACGACCGTCAGCTCGCCCGGCCCGAGGCCGGCCGACGGCCGGCTGAGCTCGCGGACCAGCACGTACTGCGCGTGGTTCGTGTCCTGGTACTCGTCGACGAGGATCTGCCGGAACCGCCGCCGGTAGTGCTCCGCGATCTCCGGGTGGCCCTGCAGCAGCTGCACGGTGCGCATGATGAGGTCGTCGAAGTCGAGCGCGTGCGCCTGGCGCAGCCGCTCCTGGTAGCGCGAGTAGACCGCCGCGAGCGCCTCGTCGAACTGGTTGGCCTCGCCCGACGCCGCGCCGGACGACGCGGCGTACGTCGCCGGGTCGACCAGCTCGTCCTTGAGGTTGGAGATCTTGCCCGCGAGCGCCTTGGCCGGGTGCTTCTTGGGGTCCAGGTCGAGCTCGCGCGCGACCATCGTGATGAGCCGCTGCGAGTCCGCCGAGTCGTAGATCGAGAAGGACGAGCGCAGCCCCAGCGCCGCGTGCTCCTTGCGCAGGATCCGCACGCACGCGGAGTGGAAGGTCGAGACCCACATCGAGCGCGCCGCGGGGCCCACCAGCTGCTCGACGCGCTCGCGCATCTCGGCCGCGGCCTTGTTGGTGAACGTGATCGCGAGGATCTCCGAGGGCCGCGCGCGCCGGGTCGCGAGCTGGTGCGCGATGCGGTGCGTGAGCACGCGCGTCTTGCCCGAGCCGGCGCCGGCCACGATCAGCAGGGGCGTCCCGGTGTGCAGCACCGCCTCCCGCTGCTCGGGGTTCATCCCCACGAGCAGCGCGTCCGCACGCTCCTGGTCCACCCCGCGGTCGTGGGGTCGGCCACCGTCGCCCGAGGGGCGGGCGCCGTCGTCGGACGCCGACGGCGCGGCGTCGTCCTCGCGCGGGGGGACGACGCGCGGCAGCGCGGTCTCGGAGCGGTGCAGGCCGGGCAGCGGCAGGTCGGAGAAGAGGGTGTTCATCGCCCCTCCAGCGTAGGCGCGACCACCCACAGCCCGGGCACCGTCCGGCGGGTCGTCAGACGGTGACGTGCTCGCGCAGGCGGCGTGAGGTCGCGGCGAGGTCGCGCGCGGCGTCGCGGATCGCGTCGAGCTCGCTCGACGTGCGCCGGGACGACGCGTCGACCGCGTCGAGCTCGTCGGCGATGCCGCGGCCGCCGTCGGCCGCCTGCGCGACGCCGGCCGCCATGGCCGCCGTGGTCGCCGTCTGCTCCTCGACGGCGCCGGCGATGGTCGTCTGGAACTCGCTGATCCGCGCGATGATCACGCCGATCCGCGTGATCTCGTCCGCGGCACGGGTGACAGCACCCTGGATCGAGTCGACCTGCGAGGAGATGTCGCCGGTGGCCCGCGCCGTCTCGCGCGCGAGCTCCTTGACCTCACCCGCGACCACGGCGAAACCCTTGCCGGCGTCGCCGGCGCGCGCCGCCTCGATCGTCGCGTTGAGCGCGAGGAGGTTCGTCTGCTCCGCGATCGCCGTGATGACCTTCACGACGGAGCCGATCTGCGTGGACGACGCGCCGAGCGCCTCGACCGTGCCCTTCGTCGCGTCCGCCGCCTGGACCGCCTCCTCCGCGATCCTGGCGACCGCGTGCGCGTTGCGCGCGATCTCCCCGATCGACGCGCCCATCTGGTGGGTCCCGGCGGCGACGGCGTCGATCCCCGTGCTGACCTCCTGCGCGGTGCGGCTCACCGAGGCGGTGCGCCGCGTCGTGCGCTCGGCCTCCACCGCCAGGCCGTCGCTCGTCGCGACGAGCTGGGCGGCCGCCTCGTCCAGGCGGCCGACGGCCTCGCCCACCCCGTCGGCCACGGCGGCGGAGCGGTCCAGCGCGCCGTTGAGCGCGGTCGCGAGCTGCTCGAGCTCGGTGCGACCGCGGCCCACCGGCAGCCGGGTGGTGACGTCCCCGCTGCTCAGCAGCTCGGTCGCCTGCCGGATCGGGCGCACGACGGAGCGCCCGATGACCAGCGCGATGCCGCCGGCGACGAGCACGACGAGCGCGCCGCTGAGCAGGAGCCGCCCCGCCTCCTGGAGCGCCACCGCCCGGACGTCGTCGACGTACACGCCCGAGCCGATGACCCAGCCCCAGGGCTCGTACCCGACGACGTAGGACACCTTCGGCTGCGGGTCCTCGGCGCCCGGCTTGGGCCACTGGTAGTGGACGAAGCCCGAGCCCTCGGCCTGGACGACCTCGACCATCTCGACGAACAGGTGCTTGCCGTCCGGGTCCGCGTTCTCGGTGAGGTCCGTGCCGTCGAGCTCGGGCTTCATCGGGTGCATGACCATGGTCGGGTGCATGTCGTTGATCCAGAAGTACTCCTCGCCGGAGTACCGCAGCGTGCTGACCGCGCGCACGGCGGCGTCCTGCGCCTCCTCCGTGGACAGGTCACCCGCCTCCGCGAGGGCGCCGTGGTGCGCGAGGACCCCGAGGGCGGTCTCCACGACCGTGCGCGTCGCGGCCTGCCGCTCCGCCATGATCCGACGTTCCACCTGGGCCGAGGCCACCGCGACCAGCACGCCCAGGCCCAGGGCCAGCACGAGGACCATGACGGCGAGCCGCGCGGTCACGGACAGGGAGGACAGACGCTTCACGGCGGACTCCAACGCTCGGGTGCGGTCCCATCGGCGCCGCGAGCCCGCGGATGAGGCCTACGTCACACCCGGTGCGTGACCACCGGCCGTCTCAGAGCAGGCGACGCGCGGCGGCCCACCGCGTGAGCTCGTGCCGGGACGAGAGCTGGAGCTTGCGCAGCACCGCGGAGACGTGGCTCTCGACGGTCTTGATCGAGATGAACAGCTCCGAGGCGACCTCGCGGTAGCTGTAGCCCCGCGCGATGAGGCGCATCACCTCCCGCTCGCGGGCACTGAGCCGGTCGAGCTCGTCGTCCCCGGTGGCGACGTCGCCCGCCGCCGCGCCGAAGGCGTCCAGGACGAACCCCGCGAGCCGCGGCGAGAAGACGGCGTCGCCCCCCGCGACGCGCCGCACGGCGTCGCACAGGTCCGGCCCCGAGATCGCCTTGGTGACGTAGCCGCGCGCGCCGGCGCGGATCACGGCCACGACGTCCTCCGCCGCGTCGGAGACCGACAGGGCGAGGAACCGCGTCGTGGGCAGCAGGTCCGCGCACGCCGTGATGACCTCGGCCCCGCCGCCGCCCATGCCTCCCGGCAGGTGCACGTCGAGGACGACGACGGGCGGGCGCAGCGCACGGACCGTGGCCACCGCGCCGTCGACGTCGTCCGCCTCACCGACCACGCGGATCGACCCGTCGAGGGACGCCTTGACCCCCGCCCGGAACATCAGGTGGTCGTCGACCAGGACGACGTCGAGCGGGGTCGCGCCCGTGGTTGCGGCGCTGGTCATGGCTTCTCCTCCTCCGTCGGCAGGCACAGGTGCACCTCGGTGCCCCGTCCCGGCCGGCTCTGCACGGTGGCGGTGCCGCCCCTGCGGTGCACCCGCCCGATGATCGACTCCCGCACGCCGAAGCGGTCGGCCGGCACCTCCGCCAGCTCGAAGCCGTCCCCGTGGTCGCGCACGAACACCTCGACCGTGCCTCCGCCCACCTCGAGGTACAGCGACACCGGTGGACGGCCGTGCACGACGGCGTTGACGAGCGCCTCGCGCGTCGCCTGCAGCAGGGCGTCCGTGGCGTCGTCGGGCACCACGTCGCCGACGACGACGGTCTCGATGGTCGCGCCCCGGCCGTCCTCGATCTCGCCGACGAGCTGCTTGAGGTCCGCGGCCAGCGAGGTGCCCGGCACGCGGCGGTCGTCGTAGAGCCACGCGCGCAGCTCGCGCTCCTGCGCACGGGCCAGACGGGCGACGTCGTCGGGCTGGTCGGCGCGAGCCCGGATCAGCGCGAGCGTCTGCAGGACGGAGTCGTGGAGGTGGGCCGCGATGTCGGCGCGCTCGGACTCGCGCGCGCGGGCGGCGCGCTCGTCGCCCAGCTCGCGCACGAGGCGCAGGCCCCAGGGGGCCAGCACGACGGCGGCGCCGGTGAGCACCGCGAGCGCCGCGACGGCCGAGCGCACGAGCGCGTCCATCGGCTCGTCCTGCCCGACGAGCAGGAAGACGCCGGCGCCCGCGAGCACCGTGCCGCCGAGGAGCCGGACCACGCTCACGCGCCCCCGCCCGCCCGTGCGGGACAGGGCACGGTCGCGCTGCAGCGCGTCGAGCTGGCTCCAGGCGAGGGCGGTGCCGCCCAGCAGGATCAGCGTCGGGAGCACCCACGTCTGGTCCACGGCCGCGCCGGACCGCATCGCGATGAGGAGGCCGGCCGCGCCGAGCAGCAGCACGCCGACGCCGATGTCCGTGAGCGGGACGCGCCGGCCCGGCGCGCTCAGCCGTGGCGCGAGCCGCGACATCACCGCGGGGCGCTCCTCGGCGGCCGCGATGGCGGGGTCCCCGCCCGGGACGGTCACCCAGAACCACACGTAGAGCAGGGCACCCGCCCCCGCGAACGGGACCAGCAGCACCATGACGGCGCGCACCGCCGCGACCGGCACCTCCAGGTGGGCCGCCAGGCCGGCGCACACGCCGCCCACGACGCGCCCGCGCGGCGGGCGGCGCAGCGGGAGCC
>NZ_JACEXH010000119.1:0-10554 GCF_014525465.1 Actinotalea sp. JY-7885
GGCCCGCCGCACGGCAACCCGCCCGGCGGCCCGCCGCAGGGCAACCCGCGCGCCGGTCCGCCGACAGCGACCCGCTCAGCGGTCCGCCGTCGGCCACCGCCCGGCGGTCCACCCCACGCCCGTCCGCCCGGCGAACGCGCCGGTGCGCGCTCGCCACCACCGCACTCACCGCACGGTTGCCGCCGTGTGCTCCTGACGGCCCGTCCGTCGCCGCCCGTCACGCCCTGCCCGACGCTCGCGTCGCCTTCCCGAAGGACCCACCATGGCCACGATCCTCGTCCTGACCGGTAGCCCGTCCGCCCGCTCCCGCACCGCCGCCCTCGCCCGCTACGTCGGCGACGAGCTCGCGCTCGACGGGCACGACGTCGCCGTCCTCGCGCTGCGGGAGCTGCCCGCCGACGCCCTGCTCGGCGCCGACACCGCCGCGCCGGCCATCGCCGCCGCCGTCCGCCAGGTGATCGCGGCCGACGCCGTGGTGGTCGCGACGCCGATCTACAAGGCCTCCTACTCGGGCCTGCTCAAGGTCTTCCTCGACCTGCTGCCGCAGTCCGCCCTCCAGGGCAAGGTCGTCCTCCCGCTGGCGACCGGCGGGACGCTCGCCCACCTGTTGGCGATCGACTACTCGCTGCGCCCCGTCCTCGTGTCCCTGGGCGCCCGGCACATCACCACGGGGCGCTTCGTCCTCGACACCCACATCGACCACACGTCCGGCGGACCCGTGCTCGCGGACGAGGGCACGCGTGAGTGCGTCACCCGGACGGCGGACGCGTTCCGCGCCGCCCTCGGCGAGGTGGGGCGCGTGCCCACGCTCGCGACGGCGTGAGGCGCCGGCCCGCCCACAGGTCCGAGGACACGCGTCCCGTCGAGGACGCCCACTGCCGCCGGTCGCGCGGCTGACCTGCGGGTCTGCCGGCCGTGACCGGCGTCGGACGGGCCTGCCAGCCCGCCCGACGCCTCCCACCGGTTGCCGCCGGTGGGTACGCCGCACCCCGTCCGAGGACGAGGTGCTCTCCATCACGCAAGGAGAAGTATGTCCATCACCACGAGCGAGGCGCTCCTCGCCTCACCCTGGGTCGGCAGCGACCGGCCCGCCACACCCGAGGGCTGGGTCCGGCGCGCCGAGGAGGTCGCCGCGATCCTCGAGGTCGACGCGGTCGAGCGCGACCGTGCCCTGGCCACACCGCACGACGAGGTGCGCCTGCTGAAGCAGGCGGGCCTGGTCACCCTGCTCGGCCCGACGGCGCAGGGGGGCGCCGGGCAGAGCTGGGAGACCGCGTACCAGGTGATCCGACGCGTCGCCGAGGGCGACGGGTCCATCGGCCAGCTCCTCGGCTACCACTACCTGTGGTCGCAGCTGCCGGCGTTCTTCGGCACCGCGGAGCAGGCCGAGCAGATCATCGGGCAGGCGACCCGGGAGGGCTGGTTCTTCGGCGGTGCGGTGAACCCGCGCGACGCCGACCTCACGGCCGTCGACCTCGGGGACGACCTGTCCTTCTCCGGCCGGAAGACGTTCTCGACCGGCTCCAAGGTCTCCGACGTCACGTGGCTCGAGGCGGCCATCGCCGGTCACGAGGAGCACGTCTTCGCGCTCGCGCCGTCGGACCACGCGGGCCTCACGTTCCACGACGGCTGGGACGCGCTCGGTCAGCGCCTGACCGAGTCGGGCAGCGTGAGCATCGACGACGTCGTCCTGCCGTGGTCCGCGGCGCTCGGCTGGGTCGGCAAGGAGTTCCGCCCGCGCACGTACAACACGCTCTGCCTGGTCGCGATCCAGCTCGTGTTCACGAACTTCTACCTGGGCATCGCGCAGGGAGGGCTGCGCACCGCCCTGGCCTACACGCGCGAGCGCACGCGGCCGTGGCCGTACGGCGGCGACAACCGGGAGCGCGCCGTCGACGAGCCGTACATCCTGGACGCCTACGGCGACCTGCAGTCGAAGCTGTGGGCGGCCCAGGCGCTGGGGGACCGCGCCGGCCAGGCGCTCCAGGCGCTGCACGCCGAGTCCGACGCGCTCACGCCCCGGGCACGGGGCGAGGTGGCGGTCCTGGTCGCCGCAGCGAAGCAGCGCGCGGTCGACGTCGGCCTGGAGATCGGCACCCGGATCTACGAGGTCACGGGAGCGCGCGCGACGGCCAGCTCGGTGGGCCTCGACCGGTTCTGGCGCAACGTGCGCACGCACTCGCTGCACGACCCGATCCCGTACAAGCGGCGCGAGGTCGGTGTCTTCGCGCTGCTCGACGAGGTGCCGGAGCCGACCTGGTACACGTGACCGCCGGAGCCTGACCGCCCCCGGGCCGACGCGGCCACCGAGGTCGCCGTCCGGTACGCGCGGAGCGTGCCGGACGGCGACCTCGGTCCGTGGCGGTGGCGCCGCGGCGCGTCACATGCGGGCGGCGTAGGCGTGCAGGGCGTCGCGCACGAAGGTGGCGCCCTCGATCCCGCCGTAGGTCGCCGCGAAGCGCTCGTCGCCGACGTACATGTCGGCCAGCCCGAGCAGGTACTCCTTGGCCGGCCCGCCGTGCCCGTGGCCGGGAGTGCCGGGCACGCCGCTGAGCCAGTCGGCGTGCCGCCGCGCCAGCTCCTGCGCCTCGTCCGACGCCGGGTCGACGCCGCGGGCCGCCGCCTGCGCCCAGTCGCGCGCGAGCCGCGCGGCCCGCTCGCGCCAGACCTCCTGCTCGGCGGGCGTCATGCCGGTCCACCAGCGGTCGCCGGCCGCGTAGGCGTCCTTGCCCCACCGCTCCTCGACCTCGTCGCGGTGCTGCGTGTGGTCGAACCCGTCGAACATGTCCTCGGCCATGAGTCGTCCTCCCTGTTCCAGTGCGGTGATGGTCCGTTCGACCGACGCCGCCTGGCGCGCCAGCCGGCGCTGCTCGGTCCGCAGCGCCCGGAGATGGTCGTGCAGCGCGGCGAGCGCGTCGCGCTCGTCCGCCAGCGCCCCCGCGATGGCGGGCAGCGACAGGCCCAGGTCCCGCAGGACCAGGATCCGCTGCAGCCGGACGAGGGCGTCGACGTCGTAGCGGCGGTAGCCGTTCGCGCCCACCCGGCTCGGCGGCAGCAGCCCGACGTCGTCGTAGTGCCGCAGCGTGCGGCTGGTGACGCCCGTCAGGCGGGCGATCTCCTGGATCGACCAGTCGGTCGTGCTCGGCGCGCTCATCGCGGTGTCCTCCTCCCGGACGGGACCGACGCTAGAGGTTGACGCTACGTCAAGGTCAACCGACGTCTCGACGGGCGCCAGGGGCCGAGTAGCATCGTGGGCACAGGCGTCGACCCGGCCATCACCGGCGAGCCTCCGGAAGAACAGGACGCGCGGCTCGCCGGGCGTCCCCAGTAGAACCGGACGGGTGGGCCCGTCACAGCCTTCACGAGCGGTCGACGTCGGCACACCCCCCGGGGCGGGCCACGGCGGCAAGCGGGGTGGTACCGCGGTGACCGGGAAGCCGGGAGTCGTCCTCGCAGGACTGGCAGCACGTCCGGCCTCCGGCCGGTGCGTGACCCGACCGACGTACCGCCGATGAGCATGGAGCACCCCGCGATGGCCTACCCCCTGCACCGCCCGGACGGCACCCCCGTGCCCGCGTCCCCGGACCTGCCGGCGCTCGAGAAGGACGTGCTGGCGTACTGGCAGCAGGACGGCACGTTCCAGGCCTCGATCGACCAGCGCGAGGCCGGCGAGCACGGGGCCAACGAGTTCGTCTTCTACGACGGACCCCCCTTCGCCAACGGCCTGCCCCACTACGGCCACCTGCTCACGGGCTACGCCAAGGACATCGTCGGCCGCTACCAGACGCAGCGCGGGCACCGCGTCGAGCGCCGCTTCGGCTGGGACACGCACGGCCTGCCCGCCGAGCTCGAGGCGGAGCGGGTCCTGGGCATCACGGACAAGGCCCAGATCGACGAGATGGGCATCGCGGAGTTCAACAAGGTCTGCCGCGAGTCCGTCCTGCGCTACACGGACGAGTGGCGTGACTACGTCACCCGCCAGGCGCGCTGGGTGGACTTCGAGCACGACTACAAGACGCTCGACACGACCTACATGGAGTCGGTCATCTGGGCGTTCCAGCAGCTGTACGACAAGGGCCTGGCCTACGAGGGCTACCGCGTGCTGCCCTACTGCTGGCGCGACGAGACCCCGCTGTCCAACCACGAGCTCCGCATGGACGACGACGTGTACGCCCAGCGTCAGGACCCGGCGCTGACCGTCGGCGTCCGGCTCGAGACCGGCGACCTCGCGCTGCTGTGGACGACGACGCCGTGGACGCTGCCCTCGAACCTCGCGCTCGCGGTCGGTCCCGACATCGACTACGTCCGGGTGTGCCCGGCCCCGGGCTCGCGGCTCGCGGGCGAGGTCGTCGTCCTCGCGGCGAGCCGGCTCGCCGCGTACGCGCGTGAGCTCGGCTCGGTCGACGAGGCCGCCGCGCCCGAGGAGCGGGCGACCGTGCTGGAGCACGTGGCGGGCGCCTCGCTGGTCGGCCGCCGCTACACGCCCCCGTTCGGCTACTTCGCGCGGCACGCGAACGCGCACCAGGTGCTCGCCGGCGACTTCGTCACGACCGAGGACGGCACCGGCATCGTCCACCTCGCGCCCGCCTTCGGCGAGGACGACATGGCCGTGTGCGACGCCGCGGGCATCGCCCCCGTCGTGCCCGTCGACAGCAAGGGCCGCTTCACCGCCGAGGTCCGCGACTACGCCGGCGTGCAGGTCTTCGACGCCAACGCGGAGATCATCGCCGACCTCAAGGCCGGCACCGGCCCGCTCGCCGAGGTCGCCGAGCCGCAGCGCGCCGTCGTCGTGCGGCACGAGACGTACGACCACTCCTACCCGCACTGCTGGCGCTGCCGGAACCCGCTCATCTACCGGGCGGTCTCGAGCTGGTTCGTGCGCGTCACCGAGTTCCGCGACCGGATGGTCGAGCTGAACCAGGAGATCTCCTGGGTGCCCGAGCACATCCGCGACGGCCAGTTCGGCAAGTGGCTCGCGGGCGCCCGCGACTGGTCGATCTCGCGCAACCGCTACTGGGGCACGCCGATCCCGGTGTGGGTCAGCGACGACCCGGCGTACCCGCGCACCGACGTCTACGGCTCGATCGCGGACCTCGAGGCGGACTTCGGCGTGACGGTCACCGACCTGCACCGGCCGTTCATCGACGAGCTCACGCGCCCGAACCCGGACGACCCGACGGGCGCCTCGACCATGCGGCGCATCCCCGACGTGCTCGACGTGTGGTTCGACTCGGGCTCGATGCCGTTCGCCCAGGTGCACTACCCGTTCGAGAACGCGGACTGGTTCGAGCACCACTACCCGGGCGACTTCATCACCGAGTACATCGGTCAGACGCGCGGCTGGTTCTACACGCTGCACGTGCTGGCCACGGCGCTGTTCGACCGGCCCGCGTTCCGCACGTCCGTCTCGCACGGCATCGTGCTGGGCTCGGACGGCCGCAAGATGAGCAAGTCGCTGCGCAACTACCCGGACGTCTCCGAGGTCTTCGACCGCGACGGCTCGGACGCGATGCGCTGGTTCCTCATGGCCTCGCCCATCCTGCGCGGCGGCAACCTCGTGGTGACCGAGGAGGGCATCCGCGACGGCGTCCGCCAGGTCCTCCTGCCGCTGTGGAGCACCTGGTACTTCTTCACGCTCTACGCGGGTGCGGCCGGCGGCGGCGCCGGCTACACGGCCAAGGCCGTCGACGCCGAGCGGGTCGCGTCGCTGCCGCCCATGGACCGCTACGTGCTCGCGCGCACGCGCGACCTCGTCGCGACCGTCACGGGGCGCCTGGACGCGTACGACGTGCCCGGGGCGTGCGAGGCCGTGCGGGAGCACCTCGACGTGCTGACCAACTGGTACGTGCGCACCCAGCGCGACCGCTTCTGGGCCGAGGACGCCGACGCCTTCGACACGCTGTGGACGGCGCTGGAGGTGCTCACCCGCGTCATGGCGCCGCTCGCGCCGCTGACGACGGAGGAGGTCTGGCGCGGCCTGACCGGCGGGCGCAGCGTGCACCTGACGGACTGGCCGGCGCGGTACGCGGTCGACGACGACGCCGCCACCTACGGCGACCCCGCCGGGGCCCACGCCGTCGCGGCCCGCGTCGAGACGGAGCCCGCTCTCGTCGCCGACCCCGAGCTGGTCGCCGCGATGGACGAAGTGCGCGAGGTCGTCTCCGTCGCGCTCGGTCTGCGCAAGGCGAACGGCCTGCGCGTGCGCCAGCCGCTGCGCGAGATCGCGGTCGCGGTCGCGGACCCGGCCGCGCTCGAGCCGTACCGCGACCTGGTCGCGCGCGAGCTCAACGTCAAGCACCTCACGGTCGTCGACCTCGCGGAGGTCGGCCCAGAGGAGCTCGGCATCACCTCCCGCCTGGCGGTCAACGCGCGCGCGGCGGGCCCCCGCCTGGGCCGTCGCGTCCAGGACGTCATCCGCGCGGCGCGCGCGGGGGAGTGGGAGCAGACCGACGGCGCCGTCGTCGTCCGCACCCCGGACGGCCCGGTCCCGCTCGAGCCCGCCGAGTACGAGCTCACGACCGTCGTGGCCGAGGGTGCCGGCGCGGACCGCGTCGCGGCCGTCCTGGCCGGCGGCGGCGTCGTGCTGCTGGACACCGCGCTCGACGACGACCTGCGTGCGGAGGGCTTCGCGCGCGACGTCGTGCGCGCGGTCCAGGACGAGCGCAAGGCCGCCGGGCTCCAGGTCTCGGACCGGATCCGGCTGTCGCTCACCGTCGCCGCGGAGCACGTGCCGGCCGTGGAGGCCCACCGCGCGATGATCGCGGAGGAGACGCTCGCGCTCGAGCTCGAGGTGGCCGCCGGCTCACCCGAGGGCGTCGCCGACGTGCGGGTGGCGCGCGTGGACGGGGCGGACCGATGAGCGGGCTCGGCGGCAGCGACGCGCTGCGCGAGGTCTACGCGGGCATCCTCGACCGGGCGCCGGAGCACGACTTCGAGCCCACGCTCGACCGCATGCGGGAGGTGTGCGACCTGCTCGGCAACCCCGAGCGGGCGTTCCGCGTCGTGCACGTGGGCGGCACCAACGGCAAGACGTCCACGAGCCGCATGGTCGAGCGCCTGCTGCGCGAGCACGGGCTGCGCACCGGGCGGTTCACGAGCCCGCACCTGACGTCGGTCACCGAGCGCATCGCGATCGACGGCGAGCCGGTGAGCGAGGAGCGCTTCGTCGAGCTCTGGCAGGACGTCGCGCCGTACGTCCACATGGTCGACCAGCGCTCGCAGGCGGCGGGCGGGCCGCGGATGAGCTTCTTCGAGGTGCTCACCGTGATGGCGTTCGCGGCCTTCGCGGACGCTCCGGTCGACGTCGCCGTGATCGAGGTGGGCCTCGGCGGGGACTGGGACTCGACCAACGTGGTGCAGTCCGACGTCGCCGTCATCACGCCGATCTCCTACGACCACGAGCGCTGGCTCGGGCACGACCTCGTCGACATCGCGGGCGTCAAGGCCGGCATCGTCAAGGAGGGGTCGACCCTCGTCCTGGCGCAGCAGCGCGAGGAGGCGGAGGGCGTCGTGCTCGCGGCCGCCGCGGAGCGGGGCGCGCGCGTGCTGCGCGAGGGCGTCGACCTCGAGGTCGTGGAGCGCCAGGTCGCCGTCGGCGGCCAGCTCGTGGTGCTGCGGACCGCGGCTGCCGTCTACGCGGACATCTTCCTGCCGCTGCACGGCGCCCACCAGGCGCACAACGCCCTGCTCGCCCTGACGGCGGTCGAGGTGCTGCTGCGCGACGGCGGCGCGCTCGCGGGTCCGACCGTCGAGGCCGCGTTCGCGGGCATGGACTCGCCGGGGCGGCTCGAGGTGGTCCGCACGTCGCCGACCGTCCTGGTCGACGCGGCGCACAACCCCGCCGGCATCGAGGCCCTCTCGCTCGGTGTCCAGGAGGCGTTCGCGTTCGCGCGGCTGGTCGGTGTCGTCGGCGTGCTCGACGACAAGGACGCCGAGCAGATCCTCGCGGGCCTCGAGCCGCTCCTGGACGAGGTCGTGGTCTCGCGCTCGAGCAGCCCGCGCGCGACCGACGTCGAGGAGCTCGCGGAGGTCGCGCGCGAGGTCTTCGGCGAGGACCGCGTGCACGTCGCCGAGCGCCTCGACGAGGCCGTCTCGCTCGCGGCCGAGCTGTCCGAGGCCGGCACGGACGGCTCGCCGACGGGCGCGGGCGTGCTCGTCACCGGCTCGGTCACCATGGCGGCGGAGGCGCGGATCCTGTTCGGCCGCGGCTGACGGCGGTGCCCGTGCACGGATGTGCACACCTGGTGCACGCGTATCCCTTGACCGCCCCGGGGCGGCGTTCGATGCTGGCCTGACGGGGGCAACGGCGTCCCCGCACAGCTCCGGGGGCGCGCGACGACGGCGCCGCGCGTCGCCGGGCCGACGACCGGAGACGCGGGATGAAGAAGCTGATCAACGACCCGGCGCGCGTGGTGGAGGAGTCGGTCGAGGGCTTCGGCCTCGCGCACGCGGACCTCGTGCGAGTCCACACCGACCCGCTCTTCGTGGTCCGCGCCGGTGCGCCGGTGCACGGCAAGGTCGGCCTCGTCAGCGGCGGGGGCAGCGGCCACGAGCCGCTGCACGCCGGCTTCGTCGGCGTCGGGATGCTCGACGCGGCCGTGCCCGGCGCGATGTTCACCTCGCCGACGCCGGACGCCATCGCGCCGGCGACGACCGCCGTCGACGGCGGCGCCGGGGTGCTGCACATCGTCAAGAACTACACAGGTGACGTGCTCAACTTCGAGACGGCCGCCGAGCTGGCCGAGGCCGAGGGCGTCGAGGTCCGGACGGTCGTCGTCGACGACGACGTCGCGGTCGAGGACTCCACGTACACGGCGGGTCGCCGCGGCGTCGCCGGGACGCTCGCCGTGGAGAAGATCGCCGGCGCGGCCGCCGAGCGGGGCGACGACCTCGCGGGCGTCGCGACCGTCGCCGAGCGCGTCGTCGCGTCCGTCCGCTCGATGGGCGTCGCGCTGGCGGCCGGGACGGTCCCGCACGCCGGCACCCCGAGCTTCGAGCTCACGGACCAGGAGATCGAGATCGGGATCGGCATCCACGGCGAGCCGGGTCGGCGCCGCATCCCGATGGCGAGCGCCGACGAGATCACCGAGCTGCTCACGACGCCGGTCATGGACGACCTCGCGGTCGCGCGCGGCGACCGGGTGCTGCTGCTGGTCAACGGCATGGGCGGGACGCCGCTGTCCGAGCTCTACGTCGTCTACCGCGCCGCCCGGCGCCTGCTCGAGGCGCGCGGCGCGGAGGTGACGCGGTCGCTCGTCGGCAGCTACGTCACGTCGCTCGAGATGCAGGGCGCGTCGGTGACCGTGCTGCGCCTGGACGACGAGCTCACGGAGCTGTGGGACGCGCCGGTGATGACGCCGGCCCTGCGCTGGTGATGCCGGCCCAGGGTGCGCGCGGGTCGTGACTCGATCGTGACCTGGCGTGCCGTGCGGCCGCCGGTCGCGTGGCAGGCTGGCGGGTGAGGGGGCCGAAGGCGAACGAGCGGGCGGTACGACACGACCGCGGGCAGGAGGCGACATGGGTCTGGACGCGGCGTGGGCGCAGGAGTGGGTGCGACGGACGGCGGACACCGTCGCCGAGCACCGCGCCGAGCTGAGCGAGCTCGACCGGCAGATCGGCGACGGCGACCACGGCGAGAACCTGAGCCGCGGGTTCACCGCGGTGGTCAAGCGCCTGGACGAGCTCCCCGAGCCGCCCGCCCAGGTGGGTGACGTGCTCAAGCTCGTCGCGACGACCCTCATGTCCACGGTCGGCGGCGCGGCCGGCCCGCTCTACGGCACCGCGTACCTGCGGGCCGCCAAGGTGACGGGCCTCGACGAGCTCGACGCCGGCGCCGTCGTCGCGATGGTCGAGGCGGGTCTCGAGGGCATCGTCGCGCGCGGCAAGGCCCAGCCCGGCGAGAAGACGATGGTGGACGCGTGGACGCCCGCCGCTGCCGCCGCGCAGGCCGCGGCCGCCGAGGGGGCCGACCCCGCCCGGGTGCTCGAGGCCGCGGCCGCCGCTGCGGAGGAGGGTGCCGTGGCCACCGACCCGCTCGTGGCGACCAAGGGCCGCGCCAGCTACCTCGGGGAGCGCAGCGCCGGGCACCGCGACCCGGGCGCCGCGTCGTCCGCCCTGCTGCTGCGGGCCGCCGCGCAGGCGGCAGCCTCCCGATGACCGTCGCCCTCGTGCTCGTCTCGCACTCGGCCCAGGTGGCCGAGGGCACCGCCCGGCTCGCCGGCCAGATGGCGCCCGACGTCAGGCTGGTGCCGGCCGGGGGAGTGCCGGTGGAGGGCCAGGACGAGCTCGGCACGAGCCACGACCGCGTGCTCGAGGCGATCACGGCCGCGCTCGCGGACGACGGCGTCGTGGTCCTGACCGACCTGGGCTCGGCCGTCCTGACCACCGAGGGCGCGCTCGAGTGGCTGGAGGACGACGAGCGCGCGCGCGTCCGGACGCCCGCCGCGCCGTTCGTCGAGGGCGCCGTCGCAGCGGCCGTCGCGGCGCAGCAGGGCGGCGACGTCGACGCGGTCGCCCGGGCGGCGCAGGAGGCCGGCGGGTCGCCGGAGGCGGCGA
>NZ_JACEXH010000120.1:0-10497 GCF_014525465.1 Actinotalea sp. JY-7885
CCGGCGCGGCCGCCACGGCCGCCACGGCCGCCCCCGCGACGTGCGTGGGCGACGACGACGTCCGCGCCCGCTCGGCCGCCGTCGTCGCCGCCGGCGAGATCCAGGTCCGCGGCCCGAACGTCACGCCCGGGTACTGGCGGGACCCGGAGACGACGCGTGCCGCGTTCACCGACGACGGGTGGCTGCGCACCGGTGACCTGGCCACCCTCGACCCGGACGGCTGCGTGACGGTGGTCGGGCGCCTCAGCGAGGTCATCAACACGGGCGGCGAGAAGGTCTTCCCCTGCGAGGTCGAGCGCGCCGTCTCGGAGCTGGCGACCCGGGAGGGCGTCGACGACCTCGCCGTCGTCGGCGTGCCCGACCCGCGGTGGGGCGAGACCATCGTGCTCGCCGTCGAGGGACCGGGGCCGCTCCCCGCGCTCGACGAGGTCCGCGCTCTGGGCGCCCTGACCCTCGCCCGGCACAAGCTGCCCACCGCCGTCGTCGGCGTCGCGACGCTGCCCCGCAAGGCGACGGGCAAGGTGGACCGCACGGCCCTGCGCGGCCTGGCCGTCGCCGCGACCACGGCGCCTGCCGCGACCACGGCCGCCGGGACCGAGCCCGTCCCCGCCGCGACGGCACCTGCCGCGCCCATGGCCTGAGGCGCGCCGCGCCGCGCCGGCCCGATGAGCCGAGCACCCGTCGCGCCCGCGACGCGAGGGCGTAGCACCCCCGGGTCCCTCCTCAGGAGCGGGCGCGGGTCCAGGCGAGGAGGCGCTCGACCGGCCACGTCGTGACCACGCGGTCGACGTCGACGCCGTGCGCGGCCAGCCGGTCGCAGCCGTCGACGAGCCAGTCCAGCTGGCCCGGGGCGTGCGCGTCGGAGTCGATGCTGAACAGGCACCCGGCCTCGGCCGCGACCGCGATGAGGTCGTCCGGCGGGTCCTGCCGGTCCGGGCGGCTGTTCACCTCGACGGCCACGCCGTGCTCGGCGCAGGCGGCGAACACGGCGGCGGCGTCGAACTCGGACTGCGGCCGCTCCTTGCCGCGCACGCGCCGCCCGGTGCAGTGCCCCAGCACGTCGGTGCGCGGGTCGCTGACGGCCGCGACCATGCGCCGCGTCATGGCCGCGCGCTCCATCCGGAGCTTGGAGTGCACGGACGCCACGACGACGTCGAGCTCGTGCAGCAGCGCCGGCTCCTGGTCGAGCGTCCCTTCGTCGAGGATGTCGCACTCGATGCCCGTCAGGAGGCGGAACGGCGCGAGCACGCGGTTCATCTGCCCGATGCGCTCGACCTGCCGCCGCAGGCGCGAGGCCGAGAGCCCGTTGGCCACCGTGAGCCGCGGTGAGTGGTCGGTGATCGCGAGGTACTCGTGGCCGATCTCGACCGCCGCGAGCGCCATCGCCTGCACGGGCGCGCCGCCGTCGCTGGAGTCCGTGTGGGAGTGCAGGTCGCCGCGCACCGCGTCCCGCAGCGCCTGGCCCGCCGGGGTCGCCGCCCGCAGGCGCTCGCCCAGCTCGCGCTCGAGGTCCGCCAGCACGCCCGGTACCTCGCCGTGCACGACGGCGGCGATGACCTCCGCCGTGCGCTCCCCCACCCCCGGCAGCTGCTGCCAGGCGCCGTCGGCCGTGCGCGCGCGCCACTCGGCGTCCTCGAGCGCCGCGACGGCGTCGCCGGCGCCGCGGTAGGCGCGCGAGCGGTACTCAGACGCCTGCTGCCGCTCGAGCAGGAAGGCGATCCGGTGCAGCGTCCCGACGACGTCGTCCCGCGCCACGCTCACGAGGCGCGGCGCCGGGTGGTCTTCTTCGCGGGCTCCGCGTCGTCGGCCCTGGGCTTGGCCCGGCTCGCGCGCTTCGGCTTCTCGGCCGCCTCGTCGTCCTTCGGGGCCGCCTTGGCGCGGCTCGCCCGCTTCGGCGCGGGCTCGGCCGCGGGCTCGGCGGGCGCCGCCGAACCGGCACGCGCGCCGCGCGCCTTCTCGACGCTGCGCTGGAGCGCCGAGAGCAGGTCGACGACCTCGCCGCCCGAGCCCTCGTCGTCGTCCTTGCCGGCCGCCGCCTTGATCGTGGTACCCGAGGACACCTTGGCCTCGATGAGCGACTCGAGGGCCGCCTGGTAGCGGTCCTCGAACGCCGAGGGGTCGAAGTCGGCGGCGAGCGACTCGACCAGCGAGGACGCCATCTGCAGCTCCTGGGGACGCACCTGCACCTCGGCCTCGAGGATCGGGAAGTCCGCCGAGCGCACCTCGTCCGGCCACAGCAGGGTCTGCAGGCAGATGACGTCGTCGCGCACGCGCAGCACCGCCATGGACTCGCGCTGGCGCAGCGCCACCTTGACCACGGCCATGCGGTCGGTGGTCTTGAGCGCCTCACGCAGCAGCGCATACGGCTTCGCGGCCGTCTTCTCGGGCTCGAGGTAGTACGTCTTGCCGAGCATGATCGGGTCGACCTGGTCCGAGGGCACGAACTCCTCGACGGCGATCTCCCGCTCCGTCGCCAGGGGCAGGTCGTCGAGGTCCTCGTCGGTCAGGACGACCATCCGCCCGTCGTCGGTCTCGTAGCCCTTGGCGATGTCGCCGTAGGGGACCTCCTCGCCGTCGACGCTGCAGACCTTCTTGTACCGGATCCGGCCGCCGTCCTCGCGGTGCACCTGGTGCAGGGGGACGCTGTGCTCACCGGTCGCGGCGTAGAGCTTGACCGGCACGTTGACCAGCCCGAAGGCCACCGCGCCCTTCCAGATCGCACGCATGCGCCCACCTCCTCGGCGCCGCGCCCGCCAGGTCGGGCTGCCTGCTCCCGGGGCGCTGTGCCGATCGAGGGCAGGCGCGATCCGGGTGCCGGTCGGCACCTTCTGTGGGCAGGATGGACCCGTGCAGCCCATGCTCGCCACCCGTGCGGCCGAAGAGGGCCGTCTGCCCGAGGGTCCGGAGTGGTCCTACGAGGTCAAGTGGGACGGCGTCCGGGTGCTCGCGCAGACCACGAGCGGCTCGCTGCGGCTGGTCGCGCGCTCCGGTCGCGACGTCACGGTGACCTACCCCGAGCTCGCCGGTCTGGCGGCCATGCCGGGCACGGTGCTCGACGGCGAGGTCGTCGTGATGTCGGGCGGGATCCCGTCGTTCGAGGCGCTCGCCGAGCGCATGAACGTGCGCGACGCCGCACGCGCGTCCCGCCTCGCGACCTCGGCACCCGCCACGTACATCGTCTTCGACGTGCTGGTGCTCGACGGCGTGGACGTGAGCCGCCGGCCGTTCAGCGAGCGCCGCGAGCTGCTGGAGCGCCTCGAGCTGCCCGCGCACGTGCAGCTCTCCCCCGTCTACCCCGACGGCCCGACGCTGTGGCAGGTGACGCTCGAGCACGGCCTCGAGGGGGTCGTCGCGAAGCGGCGCACGTCGACCTACCAGCCGGGGCGCCGATCACCCGACTGGGTGAAGGCGGCGCACCGCGCCACGCGCACCGCCGCCGTGGTCGGCTGGCGCAGCGAGGGGTACGGGAGAGCGGGCGTCGCGGCGTCGAGCAACCGGCTCGGCGCGATCCTGCTCGGCGCCCCCGACGCGGACGGCAGGTGGCGCTACCTGGGCAAGGCGGGCAGCGGCCTCGCCGGGCGCCGCGGCGCGGACCTGCTGCGCGAGCTCACCGGCCGCGAGAGCACCGAGCCCGTGCTGGACGACGAGGTGCCCGACGTCGACGCGCGCGGCGTCACGTGGTGTCGGCCGGAGGTCGGCGTCGACGTCGTCTACCTCCAGCGGATGCGGGGCGGGCGCCTGCGTCACCCCGTGGTCCGCGCGTTGCGCACGGATGGCGACGTCGACGCGTGGGAGGCTCCGTGACCTGCCGCCGAGCGAGGGGATGACCGTGGCGAAGGACGACGCGCAGTGGGTCGAGGTCGAGGGGCGCCCGGTCAAGCTCACGCACCTGGACCGCGTGCTGTACCCCTCCACCGGCTTCACCAAGGCCGAGATGATCGGCTACTACACCGCCGTCGCGCCGGCGATCCTGCGCCAGCTGGAGCACCGCCCCGTCACGCGGATCCGCTTCACGACGACGGTCCACGGCGAGAAGTTCTTCGAGAAGAACACGCCGCGCGGCGCCCCGGAGTGGCTGCGGCACCTCCAGCTGCCCGCGAGCCCGGGCACCGAGGACGAGGGCACGGTCCTCGACCTGCCGTTCCTGGACGACCTGCCGGGCCTGGTGTGGTCGGCCAACCAGGGCGCCGTCGAGCTGCACACGCCCCAGTGGACGGTCGGGCCGCGCGGCGGACTGCGCGGCGCGGACCGGCTGGTCATCGACCTCGACCCCGGTCCCCCGGCCGGCCTCGACGAGTGCGCCCGCGTCGCGCACCTCGTCGCCGACCGCCTGGCGCAGGACGACCTCACGACGACGTTCCCGGTGACCAGCGGCAGCAAGGGCATGCAGCTGTACGCGCCGCTGCCCAAGGTCCGGCCGGCCACCGAGGTGCGCGAGTACGCGCGCACGGTCGCGCACGAGCTCGCGGCGGCCCATCCCGACCTCCTGCTGGCGAACATGAAGCGGGCGCTGCGCCCGGGCAAGGTGCTCCTGGACTGGAGCCAGAACCACCCGGCCAAGACCACCGTGACGCCGTACTCCCTGCGCGCCAAGGACGAGCCCCGCGTCGCCGCGCCCCGCCGCTGGGACGAGGTCGAGCCGGGCATGGTCCAGCTGGGCCCCGACGACGTCGTCCGCCGCCTCGAGGAGGAGGGCGACCTGCTCGCGGCAGGGACGTGACGCCGTCAGGCGGAAGGCGCCGGCTGCGCCCCGCCCCCCGGCCCCCGCCGGGCCGGGCCGTGCGGGCCCGAGCGCGTCAGAACGGCGGCGGGTGGAGGTCGATGATGACGCCGTCGGGCGGCGGCGGTCGCGGCGGGTTCATCGGCGGTTCGTGCTCGGGCAGCCGGCGGTAGGTCTGGCCCGTGGGTGAGCGCCACACGGTGACGCCGTCCTCGCGCCGCGTCGGGCTCCAGCCGCCGTGGGTCTTGGCCCGATGGTGGTGGCGGCAGAGCGCCTGCAGGTTGCCGACGCGGGTCTGCTCGACGCCGGGCTCGTCGACGCTGGGCTCGTCGACGCCGGGCACCGGGTCGAACGGCGTGACGTGGTCGATGTCGCACCTCGCCGCCGGCATGCGGCACCCGGGGAACCGGCAGGTGCGGTCCCGCAGGCCCACCGCGTCGCGCAGCGACCGGGTCGGGGCGTAGGTACGCGTGCCGCGCGCCAGCGGCTCGCCGCTGCGCACCGCGACCAGGAGCGGCTCCCACGTCGCGCGGGACGCGATGCGGCGCGCCATGTCCGGCGGGATCGGGCCGTAGCCCTGCAGGTCCGCGGGTTCGTGGGACAGGCCGAGCAGGGTGGCGGCGGACGCCGTCACGGCCAGGTGCGGACGCCTGCCCTGCCGCGTCGCCAGCGGCGTCCCGTCGGGGTGCGCCCCCGCGTCGAGCCAGCGCGTGGCGACGTCCACGAGGGCGTCGGCACGACGCTCGTCGAGCGACCGGGAGTCGTCGGGCGCGGCCTCCCCCGCGAGCGCGGTCAGCGTCGTGTGGACCGCCAGGGCGTCGTCGGCGGGGAGGTACGCGCTGAGCCACGCCATGGAGTCGGCGACCGGCTGCAGCTCGACCCGGCGCTGCCCGCGCGCGTCCGCGTGCCGCGCCGCGGCGCCGTCGGGATCGCGCAGCAGCTCCATCCGTCGCAGCCGGGACCGGAGCTGGGGCGCGGTGCACGTGCGGGCGCCCGGAAGCACTGAGAGGGCGACGTCCTGCGCCGCGGCGTCCGGCAGCCGCCGCAGCTCGTCCGTCAGGACGGTCGCGCGACGCACGTCGATCTCGCCGCGAGCGAGCGCGTCACCCACGGCGGGCACCCGCTCCGCAGCGAGCGCGAGGGCAACCTTGTTCTCAGCCACGGCCCCGGTCGTCGAGAGGCACGCAGCAACCTGATCGGCGACGAAGGCCCCACCCCTTCGTCGCGGCAGCGACGCGAGCTGGGCGATGACGCGCGCCTGGCCGGCGGCGACCCAGGACGCCAGCCGCTCCCACGCGGCCACCGCCTCGATCAGCGCGGCGTCGTCCATGTCCGCCGGCTCCAGGCCGCCGAGCCGAGCGGCAAGGTCCGGGCCGGGGACCGCCTCCTCGAGCTCCGCCGCGAGCCGGTGCCGCACGGACCACAGCCACGCCTCGGCCCAGGTGCCGGCACCCCCGCCACCGTCTTCGGGCACCGGACCGGCGCCGACCGGGTCGCTCAGCGAAGTGGACATACCGGCACCCTACGGACAGGGTCTGACACGACCCGGCCGTGCACGCTGACCAGGAACGACGTCTCGGATCAGCCGGTGAGGAGGGCGTCTAGCACGAGGGACAGCAGGCTGACCCCACTGGCCGCCAGCGCGATCGCCAACGCCATGAGCGCGAACCAGATCACGCTGAGGGTGAGCCCGGCGACCGTGAAGGCGTGGCCGCCGCGCTCACCGCTGCGCGTCTCGCTCCAGGCGATGATGCAGAGGATGAGACCGACAGGCACCAGACCAGTCGCCGCGAAGACGAAGCCCGCCGTTGGCGACGTCCACGAGGGCGTCGGCACGACGCTCGTCGAGCGACCGGGAGTCGTCGGGCGCGGCCTCCCCCGCGAGCGCGGTCAGCGTCGTGTGGACCGCCAGGGCGTCGTCGGCGGGGAGGTACGCGCTGAGCCACGCCATGGAGTCGGCGACCGGCTGCAGCTCGACCCGGCGCTGCCCGCGCGCGTCCGCGTGCCGCGCCGCGGCGCCGTCGGGATCGCGCAGCAGCTCCATCCGTCGCAGCCGGGACCGGAGCTGGGGCGCGGTGCACGTGCGGGCGCCCGGAAGCACTGAGAGGGCGACGTCCTGCGCCGCGGCGTCCGGCAGCCGCCGCAGCTCGTCCGTCAGGACGGTCGCGCGACGCACGTCGATCTCGCCGCGAGCGAGCGCGTCACCCACGGCGGGCACCCGCTCCGCAGCGAGCGCGAGGGCAACCTTGTTCTCAGCCACGGCCCCGGTCGTCGAGAGGCACGCAGCAACCTGATCGGCGACGAAGGCCCCACCCCTTCGTCGCGGCAGCGACGCGAGCTGGGCGATGACGCGCGCCTGGCCGGCGGCGACCCAGGACGCCAGCCGCTCCCACGCGGCCACCGCCTCGATCAGCGCGGCGTCGTCCATGTCCGCCGGCTCCAGGCCGCCGAGCCGAGCGGCAAGGTCCGGGCCGGGGACCGCCTCCTCGAGCTCCGCCGCGAGCCGGTGCCGCACGGACCACAGCCACGCCTCGGCCCAGGTGCCGGCACCCCCGCCACCGTCTTCGGGCACCGGACCGGCGCCGACCGGGTCGCTCAGCGAAGTGGACATACCGGCACCCTACGGACAGGGTCTGACACGACCCGGCCGTGCACGCTGACCAGGAATGACGTCGCCGCTCGGCCGTTGGGGACGGCGTCCAGTCGCGCGCGGCGCACCGTGCCGCTCGAACCGGCCCCGCCACCTGCACCGCGACCCGCGCTGTGCTTGGCTGGCCGCATGAACGATCCCGCGGTGATCGACCGGCTCCTGACCACGCCCGGCCGGTGGGCCGTCGTCGGGCTGTCGACCAACCGGTCCCGCGCCGCGTACGGCGTCTCGGCCTACGTGCAGGGCCTCGGCCACGAGATCGTCCCCGTCCACCCGCGCGCCGAGACGGTGCACGGCGCCACCGGGTACGCGAGCCTGACCGATGTGCCCGGCCCGGTCGACGTCGTCGACGTCTTCGTCAACTCCTCGCGCGCGGGTGCCGTCATCGACGAGGCGATCGCTGTCGGGGCCAGGGCCGTCTGGCTGCAGCTCGGCGTCACGGACCCGGCCGCCGAGGAGCGCGCCCGCGCGGCGGGGCTCGACGTCGTGGTCGACACCTGCCCCAAGATCGAGGGGCCCGCGCGCGGGTTGCGCTGACGCGGGCGCCGGGCCGTCAGCCCGGGCGTCTGGCGGTGTACGCGCCGACGCCCACGAGCGCGGCGAACAGGGCGAGCGTGAGCCGAACCCCATCCGGCGGACCCAATCCGCAGCGACCGCGTGTGTCAGCCGTAGAAGAGGCGCTCCATGACGGCCCGGGCGCGGCGGCCCGCGCGCAGGTACGTCTCCTCCAGCTCGGCGCCCGACGCCGGGCCGAAGCCCACCAGGCGCGCCAGCGCGGACAGGGCGCGCCGGTCGTGCGGGAGCACGTCGGCGCCCGCACCGCCGGCCCGCCCGCTCCACAGGACGAGGGCGTCCCGCAGGCGCGAGGACAGCAGCCACGCCTCGCGCAGGACGGCGGCGTCGGCGGCGTCGACCAGCCCGGCGCCGGTCGCCGCGTCGAGCGCCTCGAGCGTGCTCGGCGTCCGCAGGCCCTCGACCTCGAACCCGTGCTGCAGCTGGAGCAGCTGCGCGGTCCACTCGACGTCGCTCAGGCCACCGCGCCCCAGCTTGAGGTGCCGGCTCGGGTCGACGCCGCGCGGCAGCCGCTCGGCCTCCATGCGCGCCTTGAGCCGGCGCACCTCCCGCACCATGCCCGCGTCGGCGCCTCCGTCCGGGTAGCGCAGCGGGGCGATCAACGTCACGAACGCGTCCCCGAGCGCCGGGTCACCGGCCACCGGGCGCGCCCGCAGGAGCGCCTGGCTCTCCCACGGCGACGACCAGCGCTGGTAGTACTCGCGGTACGACGCGAGGGTCCGCACGAGCGGCCCGTTGCGGCCCTCGGGGCGCAGGTCCGCGTCCACCTCGAGCGCCGGCTCCGGGCCGACCTGGCCCAGCATCTGGCGCACCCGCTGCGCGACGGTCATGGCCTGGGCCTGCGCACGCGCGTCGTCGACGCCGGGCAGGGGGTCGTGCACGAACAGCACGTCCGCGTCCGAGGCGTACCCCAGCTCCCTGCCGCCCAGGCGGCCCATCGCGATGATGGCGCTGCGCGTCAGCGTGCCGTCGGGACCGTGCTGCACCTCGTACTCGGCGATGCGCAGGGCCCCCGCCAGGACGACGTCGGCGGCGGCGGTCAGCGAGGCCGAGGCCGAGACCACCGAGCTCGAGCCGAGGACCTCGGCCACCGCGGTGCGCGCCATCTCGCGCCGCCGCAGCGCCCGCAGCAGCGTCGCGGCCTCCGTGGCGTCGTCGCGCCGGGTGAGGACGGCGTCCGCCTCCGCCTCGAGGCGCAGGACGTCGCGGGGCGCGAGCTCGGCGTCGTCGTCGAGCCACGCGACCGACTCCGGCGAGCGGGCGAGCACGTCGGCCGCGTAGCGCGAGGTCGAGAGCAGGCGCGCGAGGCGCTGCGCGGCGACGCCCGAGTCACGCAGCAGCTTGAGGTACCAGTGCGTGGTGCCGAGCTCGTCGGACAGGCGGCGGAACGCCAGCAGCCCCGCGTCGGGGTCGCTGCCCTCGGCGAACCACCCCAGCAGGACCGGCAGCAGCTGCCGCTGGATGGACGCGCGCCGGCTCACGCCCTCGGTGAGCGCGGAGATGTGACGCAGCGCGCCGGCCGGGTCCCGGTAGCCGATCGCCGCCAGGCGCGCGCGGGCGGCGTCGGGGGCGAGCGTGACGTCCTCGCGGGACAGGCTGGCCGTCGCCGGGAGCAGCGGGCGGTAGAAGAGCTCCTCGTGCAGGTGCCGCACCTCGCGGCGTACCGTCCGCCACCGCTCGAGCACCTCGGCCGCTCCCCCGGCGCGCATGCCGATCGAGCGCGCGAGCGTGCGCAGCTCGCCCTCGTCCGTGGGCATCAGGTGCGTGCGCCGCAGGCGGTGCAGCTGGATGCGGTGCTCGAGCGCGCGCAGCAGGCGATAGCACACGGCCAGCCGCGACGCGTGGTCGCGCCCCACGTAGCCGCCCGCAGCGAGCGCGGCCAGCGCGGTCAGCGTGCTGGGGCTGCGGATGGACTCGTCCGCGCGGCCGTGGACGAGCTGCAGCAGCTGGACGGTGAACTCGACGTCCCGCAGGCCGCCCACGCCCAGCTTCAGCTGACGGTCCGCCTCCGCCGCGGGCACGTGCTGCTCGACCCGGCGCCGCATCGCCTGGGAGTCCTCGACGAAGTTCTCGCGCTCGACGGCGGACCACACCATGGGGGCGATCGCCTCGGTGTAGCGGCGGCCCACCTCACGGTCCCCCGCCACGACCCGGGCCTTGAGCAGGGCCTGGAACTCCCAGGTCTTGGCCCAGCGCTCGTAGTAGCTGACGTGGCTCGCGACCGTGCGCACGAGCGGGCCGTTCTTGCCCTCGGGCCGCAGGGCCGCGTCGACGGGCCACAGCGGTGGCTCGGTCGCCGTGCCGTCGCACGCCCGGGCGAGCGACGCGGCGAGCTTGGCGCCCGCGCGCATCGCCTCGTCCTCCGAGCGGCCCTCGACCGGCTCCGCGACGTAGATCACGTCCACGTCGCTGACGTAGTTGAGCTCGCGGCCGCCGCACTTGCCCATGCCGATCACGGCGAGCCGGACGGTCGCCGCCTCGTCGGGGTGCGCCGCGCGCGCGAGGGCCAGCGCGGCCTCGAGCGCGGCGGCGGCCAGGTCGGCGAGCGCCGCCG
>NZ_JACEXH010000121.1:0-10485 GCF_014525465.1 Actinotalea sp. JY-7885
CGAGCGCGCCGGCCCAGACGGGTGACGCGGCCGCGTCCGGGCGTGGCTCCGGTGCCGGTGCGCCGCGACGCGAGTCGCCGCGACTGGCCACGACCGCCCTGCTGTTCCAGGCGCCCGAGCCGACCTCCCGCCCGCGGCGCCGGCGTGTCGAGTCGCCGGCGGGACCGCCGCGGCTCGAGGACCTGGTGCTGCCGGGTGACGAGGCCCCCGAGGAGGACGCCGAGGAGCTGGCCGTCGAGGCCGGGCTGGTCACGCCCGAGGTGGCCCCCGCCGAGGAGGCCGCCACCGAGGAGGCCGCCGGCGCCGACCAGGATGGCGCGGACGAGGACGGCACGGACGACGACGGCCCCGAGGCCGACGACGAGTCGGGCGCACCGCGCCGCCGCCGCCGGCGCGGTGGCCGTGGCCGCCGCAGCCGTTCCGGTGCGGAGCGTGACGGGGATGACGCCGACGAGGCCGCCACCGCGGACGAGAGCGGCGAGGACGACGCCGAGACGGCCGGGTCCGAGCCCGAGGGCGAGGACGAGCCGCGCGAGGGCGGGCGCCGCCGGCGGCGCTCGGGTCGCGGTCGCGGCCAGGCGGAGCCCGGCACGGGCGACGACGCGGCCGACGAGTCGTCCGAGGACGACGAGAACGGCGAGAACGGCGACGAGGGCCAGGACGAGGGCGACGAGCAGGGCGGGGCGTCGAGTCGTCGCCGTCGGCGTCGCCGTCGGGCCCGCGGCGAGGGCGACGACGTCGCCGCGCCGGCCCGGACCCGCACGCGGGCCGCGCGGACGCCGTCCGACGAGGTCACCGCGCTCAAGGGCTCGACCCGCCTGGAGGCCAAGCGTCAGCGCCGGCGCGAGGGCCGGGACGCCGGTCGCCGCCGCACGATCGTCACGGAGTCGGAGTTCCTCGCCCGGCGCGAGGCCGTCGACCGCGCCATGATCGTCCGCGAGTCGGACGGGCGCGTGCAGATCGCCGTCCTGGAGGACGGGGTGCTCGTCGAGCACTTCGTCTCGCGCACCGGTGGGCAGGGCGCCGGCTCGATGGCGGGCAACGTCTACCTGGGTCGCGTGCAGAACGTGCTGCCCAGCATGGAGGCGGCGTTCGTCGACGTCGGCAAGGGCCGCAACGCCGTGCTCTACGCGGGCGAGGTCAACTGGGACGCCGCGGGCCTGGAGGGCCAGCCGCGCCGCATCGAGCAGGCGCTGAAGTCGGGCGACTCGGTGCTCGTCCAGGTCACCAAGGACCCGATCGGCCACAAGGGCGCGCGCCTGACGTCGCAGATCACGCTCGCCGGTCGCTACCTCGTCTACGTCCCGGCCGGCGGCATGACGGGCATCTCCCGCAAGCTCCCCGAGAACGAGCGTGCCCGCCTCAAGAAGCTGCTCAAGGAGATCGTGCCGGACGCCGCGGGCGTCATCGTGCGCACGGCGGCCGAGGGCGCCTCGGAGGAGGAGCTGCGCGCCGACGTGCAGCGTCTGCAGGACCAGTGGGCGGCGATCGAGAAGAAGGCCAAGTCCGCGTCGGCGCCGGCGCTCCTGCACGGCGAGCCCGACCTGGCGATCCGCGTCGTCCGGGACATCTTCAACGACGACTTCTCCTCGCTCGTCGTCCAGGGCGACGGCGTGTGGTCGATGATCTCGGAGTACGTGGGGGCCATGGCACCGGATCTGGTCGAGAAGGTCTCGCGCTGGTCGGGCCAGGGCGACGTCTTCGGCGCGCACCGGATCGACGAGCAGCTCGCCAAGGGCATGGACCGCAAGGTCTACCTGCCCTCCGGCGGCTCCCTGGTCATCGACCGCACCGAGGCCATGACCGTGGTCGACGTCAACACGGGGAAGTTCACGGGCTCGGGCGGCACGCTCGAGGAGACGGTCACGCGCAACAACCTCGAGGCCGCCGAGGAGATCGTCCGCCAGCTCCGGCTGCGGGACATCGGCGGCATCATCGTCATCGACTTCATCGACATGGTGCTCGAGTCGAACCGTGACCTCGTCCTGCGCCGCCTCGTCGAGTGCCTGGGGCGCGACCGCACCAAGCACCAGGTCGCTGAGGTCACGTCGCTCGGCCTGGTCCAGATGACCCGCAAGCGCGTGGGGCAGGGCCTGGTCGAGGCGTTCAGCGAGACGTGCCAGCACTGCAACGGCCGCGGCTTCATCGTGCACAGCGAGCCCGTCGAGGTCCGTGCGGCGCAGGACGAGGGCCGGCCCGCGGAGCCCACGGAGTCCAAGCGCTCGCGTCGCAAGAAGGCGGCGCCCGCTGCCGCGCCCGTCGCGGTGCCGGTCCTGCCGCAGGCGCGCGAGGCCGTCAAGGCGACGCTCGCGACGATCGCGGCGGCCGCCGCGCACGCGCACGACCACGACCAGGACCAGGCCGAGCTGGACCTCACGGGCACCGACGACGCACCGCAGGACCGCGCGTCGGACGGTGCGGCGCCCGAGACGGCGCCCGAGGCTGCGGCCGAGGCGGCGACCCAGGACGCGCCCGCGGCGGACGACCTCGGCGACGCCCTGGCGAGCATCGAGGCCGTGGAGGCGCCCGTCGCCCCCGTGACGGACGACGCCCGGGAGGGCTGAGACCGCACGCCGGCGTCTCGCCGCCCGGGGCCCGTGCCCCGGGCGGCGACGCTTCCCCGGGCCGTCGGGCTGCCCTACGGTGGCCGCGTGGCCCCCCTCGAGCGCATCGCCGTGCTCTCCGACGTCCACGGCAACATGACCGCCTACGACGCCGTGCTCGCCGACATCGCCGCGCGGGGCATCACGACGGTGCTCAACCTGGGTGACGTCGCCGGCAAGGGGCCCCGCGGCTCGGCGGCGGTCGCGCGCACGCGCGAGGTCTGCGCGGTCACGGTCCGCGGCAACTGGGACGACTTCCTCCCGCGGCCGGACCCGGACAAGAACCCGGCGTCGGTCTGGTGGTACGAGGAGCTCACGCCCGACGACCGGGCGTGGCTGCTCGCGCTGCCCCTGGTGCACGACATGGTCCTGAGCGGGCGCCGCGTGCGCTTCGTGCACGCCTCCGCGCTGAGCGTCTACACGCGCGTGCGCCGCGTCCACACCGACGAGGAGTTCGAGGCGATGTTCGCCGCGACCGACCTCACCGGACCGGGTCCGGCGCCGTCGGTCGTCGTCTACGGCGACATCCACGACGCGTACCTCAAGACGGTCGACGGCCGGACGCTGCTCAACGTCGGCAGCGCGGGCAACCCGCTCGACGAGCCCGTGCCGTCGTACGTCGTCCTGGAGGGCGTCGTCGGCGGCACGGCGCAGGACCCGTTCGCCGTGCAGGTGGTGCGCGTGCCGTACGACATCGAGGCCGAGATCGCGGTGGCGCGCGCGGCCGGGATGCCGGAGCTCGAGGCCTACGCGATCGAGCTCCGCACCGGGGTGTTCCGGGCGCACCACGCGGAGCGCGGGCTGGTTTGACCCTGCCGTGAGCGTTCCGTACTGTTGGGCGTCGGCGCGTCTTGGATGCGCCGGGTGGTGCGTGCCCCCAGACCCTTGTGGCTGCGCGCGGCGCCTCACCCCAAGGAACGTGCACGACGACGTCGTGCTTACGCGAACGAGTAGAGATGAGCGGCAACGTGGTGTACGCGATCGTCAAGGCTGGTGGCCGCCAGGAGAAGGTTGCGGTCGGGGACGTCGTCGTCGTCGACCGTCTGAAGGGTGACGCCGGCTCGACCGTGCAGCTGCCCGCGCTGCTCCTCGTGGACGGGGAGAAGGTGACCTCGGACGCCGCGTCGCTGGCGGACGTGACGGTCACCGCGGAGATCGTGCGGGACGAGAAGGGCCCGAAGATCGACATCCTCAAGTACAAGAACAAGACGGGCTACCGCAAGCGCCAGGGCCACCGCCAGCGGCTGACGCGCCTGAAGGTCACCGGCATCAAGTGAGTCCGGGCGGCCGCCGCGCCCAGCGCAGCGACCGCTCACCCCGTCCTCCCGTCACGCTCAGCACGAAAGCAGGTCAGTCATGGCACACAAGAAGGGCGCCAGCTCCTCGCGGAACGGCCGCGACTCGAACGCGCAGCGCCTCGGCGTCAAGCGCTTCGGTGGTCAGGTCGTCAACGCGGGCGAGATCATCGTGCGCCAGCGCGGCACGCACTTCCACCCCGGCATCAACGTGGGCCGTGGCGGCGACGACACGCTCTTCGCCCTCGCCCCGGGTGCCGTCCAGTTCGGTGTCCGCCGTGGCCGCAAGGTCATCGACATCGTCACGGCCGACGCCTGACCTGAGCTCCACACGGAAGGGGCGCACCGGTGACCGGTGCGCCCCTTCCGTCGTCCGGCCCCTGACCGACCCCCCGCACCACCCCCGCGCGCCGAGCGCCGCGGGCACCACCCCGAGAGGAGAGCGCCGTGGCCTCGTTCGTCGACCGCGTCGTCCTGCACGCGACGGGAGGTGACGGCGGCAACGGGTGCGCCTCGATCCGCCGCGAGAAGTTCAAGCCCCTGGCCGGCCCCGACGGCGGCAACGGCGGCGACGGCGGCGACGTCGTCCTCGAGGTCGACCGGCAGGTGACGACCCTGCTCGACTTCCACCACTCGCCGCACCGTCACGCACCCTCCGGGACGCAGGGGATGGGCGACGACCGCCAGGGCGCGACCGGTCAGGACCTCGTGCTGACGGTTCCCGACGGCACGGTCGTCAAGAGCACGGACGGCGAGGTGCTCGCGGACCTCGTCGGCCAGGGCGCGCGCTTCGTCGTGGCCGCCGGCGGCCGTGGCGGCCTGGGCAACGCCGCCCTGTCCTCGCCGCGCCGCAAGGCGCCGGGGTTCGCGCTGCTGGGTGAGCCCGGCGAGAGGCGGGACGTCGTGCTCGAGCTCAAGACCATCGCCGACGTCGCCCTGGTGGGCTACCCGAGCGCCGGCAAGTCGAGCCTCGTCGCGGCGATCTCGGCCGCGCGACCCAAGATCGCGGACTACCCGTTCACCACGCTGGTGCCCAACCTCGGCGTCGTGCAGGCCGGCTCGGCGCGCTACACCGTGGCGGACGTGCCCGGGCTCATCCCCGGCGCGAGCCAGGGCAAGGGCCTCGGCCTGGAGTTCCTGCGGCACATCGAGCGGTGCGCGGTCCTCGTGCACGTGCTGGACTGCGCGACGCTCGAGCCGGACCGCGACCCGATCAGCGACCTCGACGTCATCGAGGCGGAGCTCGCCGCGTACGCGGGTGACCTCGAGATCCGCGGTGGCGAGGTGCCCCTGACGGAGCGCCCGCGCGTCGTCGTCCTCAACAAGATCGACGTCCCCGAGGCGCGCGAGCTCGCCGAGATGGTGCGCCCCGAGCTCGAGGCGCGCGGCCTGCGCGTGCTCGAGATCTCGACGGCGAGCCACGAGGGCCTGCGCCCGCTGACGTTCGCCCTGGCCGAGCTCGTGGCCACGGCGCGGCGCGAGGCGGAGCAGGTCGAGGTCCCGCGCATCGTGCTGCGGCCCAAGGCGGTGGACGACGCCGGCTTCACCGTCACCCGCAAGGAGAGCGGCGGGCGCACGTGGTTCCAGGTGCTGGGCTCCAAGCCCGAGCGCTGGGTGCGCCAGACGGACTTCACCAACGACGAGGCGGTGGGCTACCTCGCCGACCGGCTCGCACGGCTCGGCGTCGAGGAGCGGCTGTTCGCCGAGGGCGCCACGCCGGGCGCCGAGGTCGTCATCGGCCCCTCGCAGGACGCGGTGGTCTTCGACTGGGAGCCCACGCTGCTCACGGGCTCCGAGCTGCTCGGCGGCCCGCGCGGCACGGACCTGCGGCTCGAGGACCAGTCCCGGCCCACCCGCTCCGCGAAGCGCCAGGGCTACAAGGAGCGCATGGACGCCAAGTCCGAGGCGCGGTCGGAGCTGTGGACCGAGCGCGAGGCCGGCCACTGGGCCGACCCCAGCAAGGACGAGTGACGCGATGGCGGGCACCACGGGGGAGCGGGCGCACGACGTCGCGGACCGGTCGCAGGTGGCGTCCGCCGCGCGCGTCGTCGTCAAGGTCGGCTCCTCGTCGCTGACCGGCGCGGACGGGCGTCTGGACACCGGTGCGCTGGCCCGGCTCGTCGACGTCCTGGCCGCGCGCCGCGCCGCCGGCGGCCAGGTGGTGCTCGTGACGTCCGGTGCGATCGCGGCGGGCCTGGCGCCCCTCGGGCTGCCGACGCGCCCGCGCGACCTCGCGACGGCGCAGGCGACCGCCTCGGTCGGCCAGGGGCTCCTCGTGGCCCGCTACACCCAGGCGTTCGCCGCCCACGGGCTCACCGTCGGGCAGGTGCTGCTCACCGCGGAGGACACGGTCCGCCGGGGCCACTACCGCAACGCGCAGCGCGCGCTCGAGCGCCTGCTGGGGCTCGGCGTCGTGCCGATCGTCAACGAGAACGACGCGGTCGCCACGGACGAGATCCGCTTCGGGGACAACGACCGGCTCGCCGCGCTCGTGTCCCACCTCGTCCACGCGGACGCGATGGTGCTCCTCACCGACGTCGACGGGCTCTACGACGGCCCGCCGTCCCGCCCGGGTGCGCGGCGGATCAGCGAGGTGCGCAGCGAGGCCGACCTCGAGGGCGTGGACGTCAGCGTCCGGGGCAGCGCGGTCGGCACGGGCGGCATGGTCACCAAGCTGGCCTCCGTGCGGATCGCGACGGGTTCGGGCGTGCCGGTCGTGCTCACGTCCGCGGCGCAGGCGGCCGACGCGCTCGCGGGCGAGGCCGTGGGCACGTACTTCGCCGCGACCGGCCGACGCCGGTCGACGCGCATGCTGTGGCTCGAGCACGCCGCCACGACCCTGGGCCGGCTGGTCCTGGACGAGGGCGCCGTGCGGGCCGTCGTCGAGCGCCGGACGTCGTTGCTGCCCGCGGGCATCACGGGCGTGGAGGGCGAGTTCGACGCGGGCGACCCGGTCGAGCTCGTCGGGCCCGACGGCGTCGTCGTGGCGCGCGGCCTGGTGGCGTTCGCCGCGGGCGACGTGCCCGAGCTGCTCGGCCGCTCCACGCACGAGCTGCGGGAGCGCCTGGGCGCGGGATACGACCGCGAGGTGGTGCACCGCGACGACATCGTCCTCGTGCGCGCCGGCCAGCCGCGGTCCGCGAAGCGGCCCCGGGCCCGGGGCTAGCCCCCTCGAGCGGCCGGTCGCGGTCCTGCGCCGGCGGCTGGGCCGTCCGGGCGACCGGCCTCGTCACCGGGCTCGCGGGGGCGGCAGGATCGGCCGACGGCCGCCGGCCGCGCGAAGGAGGCGGTCGTGGCGCAGCTCCCGCCCGAGGCCGCCCTGGAGGACGAGCCGGTCGAGGCCGCCGTCCTGGGAGGCGTCGCGGTCCAGGACCCAGCGGTGGGGGACGAGGTCGTCGTCGCCGCTCCGTGCCGGTGTGGAGGGCGTCGTCCAGCAGTGCATGGGTGTCGAGCTGAGCTGGTCCACGGCGGTCGTCCGGGCCGGCCAGGACCCCTCGGGCCCGGCCGCGCTGGCGCGGGACGGCCTGGACTGGGACCGCCTCGCACCGGGTGAGCCCCTGACCACGGTGCGGCTGCTCGGTGTCGCGACCGCCCTGCTCGACCACCCCGGCCACCCCAAGCACCTGGTCGCCGAGGTCGTCGCGTCGTGGCCCACCACGCCGCCCGGTCACGCGCCGCTGCGTGACGGGCTGACGGTCGCGCTGCACATGCACCGGTGGGCGATGTACGGCGGGGGCGAGGACCTCGTGCGCGTCGCCGGGTTCCTCACCCCGTGGCTGCTCGGCGCCGTCGACGCCCTGCGGGCGGACACGGCCTACGCCACCCTCGACCGCGTCCAGGCGGAGGACGGGTGGAGCCCGTGGGAGTGGGTGGTCGCCGCGCCGACGGAGCGCGACCTCCGCTCGCGGCTGTGGGGCCACGGCTGGGGCACGCTCCTGGGCCCCGCGCACCTCGAGGCGGTCGGCGGCGCGGCCGCGCTCGCGGGCGTCCCCGGCGCGCAGGTCGTGCCGAGGCCGGGAGGCTTCGTCTGGGTCACGCTGGGCGACGACCCGGGCGCCGCCGGGCGGGCCGACGTCGCGGCGCTGCGCGAGGTCCTCCTGCCCGCGCTCGCGACGGGGGAGCGGACGCACGAGGAGTTCGTGCGCGAGGCCCTCGCCGACGGGTTCACGGAGCACCCGGTCGTCTGACGGGACGCCTATCCTGCGGGCATGACCCTCGCACCGCCCGACCCCGCCCAGGACACGGCCGCCGTCGAGGAGGCCGTGCGCGACGTGGCGCGTCGCGCACGCGTGGCCGCCCGGTCCCTCGCCACCACCACGCGGGCCACCAAGGACGCGGCGCTGCGGGCGATGGCCGACGCACTGGTCGCCGCGGACGCGCAGATCGTCAGCGCCAACGCCGTCGACCTCGAACGGGGTCGGGCGCACGGGCTCTCCGCGGGGCTGCTCGACCGCCTCGCGCTGACGCCCGAGCGCATCGCCGGCATCGCGGACGCGCTGCGCGAGCTGGCGGCGCTGCCCGACCCGGTGGGTGAGGTGGTGCGGGGCTCGACGCTGCCGAACGGGCTACGGCTGCGGCAGGTCCGGGTACCGATGGGCGTCGTCGGCATGATCTACGAGGCGCGGCCCAACGTGACGGTCGACGCCGCCGGGCTCGCCCTCAAGAGCGGCAACGCGGCGATCCTGCGCGGCGGGTCAGCGGCGTCGAGCTCCAACACGGTGATCGTCGAGGTGCTCGGCCGGGCGCTCGCGTCGGTCGGCCTCCCGGCGGACGCGGTCCAGTCGATCGACCAGTACGGCCGGCCCGGCGCCGTGGCCCTCATGCACGCCCGCGGGCTGGTCGACCTGCTGGTGCCGCGCGGCGGCGCCGACCTCATCCAGACGGTCGTGCGCGAGGCCACGGTGCCGGTCGTCGAGACGGGCGTCGGCAACTGCCACGTGTACGTCGACGCGGCCGCTGACCCGGCGATGGCGCTGCCGATCCTCATGAACTCCAAGACGCAGCGGGTCGGCGTGTGCAACGCCGCCGAGACCCTCCTGGTCCACGCCGACGCCGCGCCCGGCTTCCTGCCCGACGCCCTCGCGGCCCTCGCGGGTGCGGGCGTGACGGTGCACGGCGACGACCGCACGGCCGCGCTGGCGCCGGACGGGGTCGACGTCGTGCCGGCGACCGACGACGACTGGGCGACCGAGTACCTCTCGCTCGACCTGGCGGTCCGCGTCGTCGACTCGATCGACGACGCGCTCGAGCACATCCGCACCTGGTCGTCCGGGCACACCGAGGCGATCGTCACCGGTGACCTGGCGGCCTCGCAGCGCTTCGTCTCCGAGGTGGACTCGGCGGCCGTCATGGTCAACGCGTCGACCCGGTTCACCGACGGGGGACAGCTCGGACTCGGTGCGGAGATCGGCATCTCGACGCAGAAGATGCACGCGCGCGGTCCGATGGGGCTCGCCGAGCTCACGACGACGCGCTGGGTGGTCGAGGGCCAGGGCCACGTCCGCGCCTGACGTCACCCGTCCGCGGCGAGCCGACGGCTCGTGCGCCGGGCGGGACGTGCGACACTGGTGAACCCGTCGCCTCGCACCGCCCTGGGTTCCCGGACCGGTGCGTGTCGCGACAGAACGACGAGTCGAGACCCCAGGAGGTCGACGTGCACGCTGCCCTGCTCGCCGCCGAGGAGCACGCCACCGAGGCCGCCCAGGGACTGCCGCCGGTGGGTTACGGGCTCGCCGCCTTCGGCGCCCTCATGGTGCTCCTCGCCGTCACCTACGCCTTCCGTAGCGTGGGCACGCGCCACTGACCTCGCGCGCCGCCAGGCACCCGCAGGCCACGCAGACGCAGACGAGCTCGGAGGACTCCCAACCCGATGACTGACCAACGGCCCAGGATCGGCGTGATGGGCGGGACGTTCGATCCCATCCACCATGGTCACCTGGTCGCCGCGAGCGAGGCCGCAGCCGATCTGCACCTCGACGAGGTCGTCTTCGTCCCCACGGGTCGCCCGAGTCTCAAGCAGGACCGTCCCGTGACGGCCGCCGAGCACCGGTACCTCATGACCGTCGTCGCGACGGCGTCCAACCCCCGCTTCACGGTGAGCCGGGTCGACGTCGACCGGCCTGGGCTGACCTACACGGTCGACACCCTGCGCGACCTGCGGGCGCAGCGGCCCGACGCGGACCTGTTCTTCATCACGGGCGCCGACGCGATCGAGCAGATCTTCACCTGGAAGGACGTCGACGAGCTCTGGTCGATGGCGCACTTCGTCGCCGTCACGCGACCGGGGCACACGCTGTCGACCGACCAGATCCCGCAGGGCGCCGTCACGCAGCTCGAGGTCCCCGCGCTCGCCATCTCGTCGACGGACTGCCGCGCGCGGGCCCGGGCCGGTGAGCCGGTCTGGTACCTCGTGCCCGACGGCGTCGTGCAGTACATCGCCAAGCACCGTCTGTATCGAGGTCAGGATGACTGAGCAGAGCCCCGCGGAGTGGGGCGAGCGGCGGCGACGCCGCGAGGAGGAACGGCTGCGCGCCCTGGCGGCGCAGCAGGCCGCGCAGGCGGGCACGGGCGGCCCCTCGGCCGCGCCG
>NZ_JACEXH010000011.1:0-35090 GCF_014525465.1 Actinotalea sp. JY-7885
GGCGTCTGCGCCGCCGGCCTCGCGCTCGGCGCCCTCACGGGCTGCGGCCCGAGCGGCGACCCGCCCGCCCCCTCGGCACGGCCCCCCGCGACCGCGGCGCCACCCACCGAGGGCGACCTCCCGCCCGGGTGGGACGAGGCGCCGGACTCCCCCGTCGTCCCGGACCACGAGCTGTCGCAGGCGGACGTCGACGCGCTGCTCCGCGTCACAGCGACCGGACCGCAGGATGCGACCACCTGCGACGGCAACGCCGTCACGTACGAGCTGACCGGGTTCGACGCCGCGCTCGGCCACCGGTACGCGACGCTCGTCGTCACGAACACCGGCGAGGGCGCCTGCACCGTGTCGGGGTACGTCGGCCTGGGAGCGCGCGGGACGTGGGGCCACCGCCTCGAGCTGCTCGCCGAGCAGCGGGCCGCTGACGGCGGCGCCGCGACCCCCCGCCCGGTCGAGCTGCCTCCCGGCGGCTCGGCCCGCGCGGCACTCGAGTGGACCGGGGAGCTCGCGGGCGCCGAGTCGGAGCCCGTCTCCTCGCTCGCCGTCCAGCTGGCGCACGGACAGCCCGCGCGCCTCGTCACGGCGGTGGGCCTGGACATCGGCATGCTCACGACGGTCCGCATCGGCCCCCTGACGCCGGCGCCCTGACCCTCGCCCGGGCGGGCGCGCCCACGGTGGCCGCCCGCCCCGTCTCCCCGCCCGAGCGCCTGGCAGCCCGCGAGAGATCTCCCGGGAATCGCCTTCCCAAAGGATTGTTAGGGACCTATCCTTACCGACATGAAACATGTAGTTTCACGAAAGCCCTCGGCAGAGCCGCCGGAGGCCGGGGCCGGGGCGCCGGTCCGCGTCGGGGTCGACGTCGGGGGGACCAAGGTGCTCGCCGTGGTCCTCGACCCCCGGGGCACGATCGTCGGCCAGGCGCGACGCCCCACGGGGCACGGACCGGACGCCGTCGTCGAGAGCATCGTCGCGGCGGCGGTGGCCGCCCTGGAGCATGCCGGGACGCCCCTCGCCGCGGTCGCGTCGCTCGGCGTGGGCATGCCCGGCGCGGTCGACGCGGCGACCGGCGTGGTGCGCGACGCGGTCAACCTGGGGATCACTGCACTGGACCTCCGTGCGGTGCTCACCGAGCGCCTGGGCGCTCCGACGTACGTGGAGAACGACGTCAACGCCGCGGCCGTGGCCGCCTACGACGCCTTCGGCGGCGGCTGCCGCTGCGTGGCGTACCTCAACCTCGGCACGGGACTGGCCGCCGGGTTCGTGCTGGACGGCGCGCTGTGGCGAGGGGCCACGGGCGTCGCCGGGGAGATCGGCCACCTCGTCGTCGACCCGGCCGGCGCGCCGTGCGCGTGCGGACTGCGCGGCTGCCTGGAGACGGTCGCCTCAGGACTCGCGATCGCGCGGTCGTGGCCGGTCGCCGGCGACCACCCCGCGGCGCTCATGCTGGCAGCCGCGGCGCGGGGCGACGCCGCGGCGGCAGCCGCCGCCCGGAGCTTTGCTTCCGGGGTCCTGGCCGCTGCTCGGCTCGTCGTCCTGACCGTGGACGCGGAGCTCGTGCTGCTCGGCGGCGGTCTCGCGAACCTCGGCGCACCGCTTCTGCAGCTGCTGACGCAGCTCGACGCGCAGGAGTCGGCGGCGTCGCCGTTCGCGGCGTCGCTGGCGCTGTCCGCGCGCATCCGCCTGGTGCCGCCCGACTACCCGGTCGCGGCGCTCGGAGCTGCCCGGCTGGGTGGCTCGGACGCGGCACCGCCCCTCGGTTCGGCAGCAGCCCCCGACCAGGCCGGCGAGCGTGGGTGGGCCCGTGTCTGAGCCCGGCACCGCCGCGACCCGGCGTCGCGCGACGCGCCCTGCGCCGACCCCCACGGAGCCGCACCGCCCTCGGCGCGGCCGCCGACGGGGCTCCTACGTCCCGTGGTGGTTCGCCGCCCCCGCGATCGTCCTCTTCCTGGCGCTGACCGTCCGCGCCAGCATCGAGGGCGTCTCCATCTCCTTCACCGACTGGAACGGCCTCAGCCCGGAGCGCGAGTTCGTCGGGCTGGACAACTTCGTCTCGATCTTCACCGCGCCCGACGGGCTGGGGGCCGTCACCCGGACCTTCATCATCGCCTTCGCGCTGGTCGTCATCCAGAACGTGGCCGGCATGCTGCTCGCGCTGGCCCTGAACACGAAGATCAAGTCCCGGCTCGTCCTGCGGACCGTCTTCTTCGCCCCCGCGGTCCTCTCGCCCGTCGTGCTCGGGTACACGTTCAAGTACATCGTCGCGCCCGACGGGCCGGTCAACGAGGTCCTGGCGGTCGTGGGCGTCGACACGCCGCCCAACTGGCTCGGCACCCCGAGCCTCGGGCTGGCCGTGATCATCTTCGTGATCGCCTGGCAGTCCGTCGGCTCGACCATGGTGATCTACCTGGCGGGGCTGCAGGGCGTCCCGCCGGACGTCCTCGAGGCCGCGAGCCTCGACGGTGCAGGCCCCGTGCGCACCTTCTTCAGCGTCACCCTGCCGTACCTGTCCCACGCCGTGACGATCAACATGGTCCTGACCATGATCGCCGGTCTCCGCGTCTTCGACGAGGTGTACGTCCTGACCGGCGGGGGGCCCGCGAACCAGACCCAGACGATCTCCACCCTCCTGGTCCAGGAGGCGTTCAAGTTCGGCAACTACGGCTACGGCGCGGCCCTGGCCGTGGTCCTCAGCGTCGTCATCGCCGTCCTCACGGCCATCCAGTTCACCCTGCTCCGGAGGCAGCGAAGCGCATGAGATCCCGCTACACGTTCCGCACCGGCGTCCTCGAGGCCGTCATGATCGTGGTCGCGCTGCTCTTCGCGGTGCCGTTCTACCTCCTGGTCAACGTGGCGTTCCGGCAGGAGGGGACCACGAGCTCCGCGCTCGAGCCCAGCGTCCCGCCATCGTTCGACGGCGTCGTCACGGCGTGGGTCGACGGCGGCCTCGCCAAGGCCCTGGTGACCAGCATCCTCGTCACCGTCGTGAGCAGCGTGATCGTCATCGCCGTCTCGGCGATGGCGAGCTACTACCTCGTGCGCGGCACCGGCTGGTTCTCTAGCGCCTGGTCCGTCGTCTTCCTCGGCGGCCTCATGCTCCCGCTCCAGCTCGCCGCCCTGCCCCTCTACACGATGATCCGCGACCTGGGACTGATCGGGTCGCCGTGGGGCCTCGTCGTCGTCTACTCCTCGATCTACCTGCCCTTCTCCATCTTCCTGTACACGCTCTTCCTGCGGGCGCTGCCCGGCGAGTTCGAGGAGTCGGCGCAGATCGAGGGCTGCGGCCCCTTCCAGACCTTCCGGTACGTGGTCTTCCCGCTGCTGCGGCCGATCACCCTCACCATCGCGATCCTCAACGGCATCGCCATGTACAACGACTTCTTCACCCCCCTGCTCTACCTGGCCGGCAGCGGGGAGCAGACCGTGACGGTCGCGATCACGTCCTTCGTGGGCGAGTACGTCACGGAGTGGCAGGTCGTGTTCTCCGGCCTGCTCCTCGCCTCCATCCCCGTCCTGATCGCCTTCGCGCTGCTGCAGAAGCAGGTCATCGGCGGGTTCGCGGGCGGGCTCAAGGGCTAGGACCTCGCATCCCCCCGCCCGGGCAGAACGTGACGCACGGGGACGGCAGAGCGACCGCGACCACCGGACGGTGGCGCGGAGACAACGAAAGGACACTGCAATGGAGCACCGCAGGCTGGCCCCGCTCGTCGTGGCCGCACTGGCACTGATGTCCCTGACGGCGTGCAGCTCGGCCGCGGAGGAGCCCGAGGCACCGGAGACCGGCGGCGGGTCCGAGGGCGGCGAGGTCAGCGGCGAGCTGTCCTTCCTCTCGCCGTGGACCAAGGTGCAGACCGAGCCCCTGATCGCCGCGTTCGAGGAGTCGCACGAGGGCACGACCGTCAACGTCACGTACGTCGCGGGCAACGAGAACGCGCAGCAGCTGCTCTCGACGCAGCTGTCCGCCGGCAACGCCCCCGACGTGCTCTACCTCAACCCGGGGGCCGGCTCGCCGACCTCGGTGGGCGTCCTGGCCGAGAACGGCTATCTCGCCGACCTCTCCGACGCCCCGTGGGCGGACCAGCTCGAGGAGCCGTACCGGTCCTTCCTCAGCTACGAGGACAAGGTCTACGGCTTCCCCTCCACGGCCTTCGGCATCGGCGCCATCTACAACCAGACGGCGATGGAGGCGGCGGGCCTGACGCCGCCGACCACCTGGAGCGAGGTGCTCGACTTCTGCGCCGACGCCCAGGACGCCGGCCTGCCGGCCTACGTGCTCGGCGCGAACATGGCGTGGATCTCGCAGCTGATCCCGTACGCGCTCGCCTCGACGCTGGTCGACAGCAAGGACCCCGAGTTCGAGGCCGGCGTGGGCACGGAGAACGACTTCACGGACAGCGAGTGGGTCACGGTCATGGAGAAGTACGGCGAGATGATCGACGCCGGCTGCTTCCAGCAGAACCCGACCGGCACGGACGGTCCGGCGTCCTACGTCATGCTCGGCAAGGGCGAGGCCCTCGCGGCGGTCCAGGTCGGCGCGCTTCTCTCGGAGATCCAGAAGAACGCCGAGGAGGGCACGGTCTTCGAGATGGTCCCCCTGCCCGCGACGGACGACCCCGACGAGACGACGCTCCCCGCGTCGCTCAGCTCCACCATGGGCGTCAACGCCGACGCGAAGAACCCCGAGCTCGCCATGGCGTTCGTGAACTGGATGAGCGAGGTCGAGCAGCTCTCGATGCTGGCCGAGCTGCAGGCCGGCGCGGTGCCGACCATCGGCGCGGAGAACTTCGAGGCGCCCGTCGAGGTGGCGGTCTTCCAGCAGTTCCAGGCCGAGGGCCGCACCACGCCGGCGCCCGACGTGTCGTGGCCCAACCCCGAGGTCCAGGCAGCCCTCCAGGCGGGCGCGCAGGGGATGCTCGTTGGCTCGTCGACCGCTGAGTCGGTGACCGCCGACATGCAGGCGGCGGCGCAGAAGTAGCCGCGGAAGCAGGCCGGGCCGGTGGGCGTCGCACGCGTGGCGCCCACCGGACGACCCTGCCGCGGCGACCGCCGCGGCGCACCAGCGAGGAGAGGTTCGGCGATGGCGTTCACCCAGGAGCTCGGCGAGTGGATCACCGAGGCCCGCCACCACGAGGACGGCACGGGCCTGCCGGTCCTGGGGACCGTCGTCGAGATCGGCGACGACGTCGTCGCGGCGCACCTCGCGGTCGCGTGCCTCGGCGTCTTCCGGGCGCGGGTCAACGGCGAGGACGTCGGCGACGCGGCGCTCCAGCCGGGGTACACCGACTACCGGCGCCGCGTCGAGGTGGTCGAGCACGACGTCCTGGCTCACCTGCGGCCGGGGGCGAACACCGTGCGGCTCGACCTCGCCGGCGGCATGTACCGCTCCGTGCGCACGGACGACCGGTGGACGAAGGTCGAGCAGGACCTCGGCGACGTCGCCGCGGCTGCGCAGCTCCGCCTCGTGCACGCCGACGGCAGCCGCAGGACCGTCACGACCGACGCGACCTGGGGCGCGGTGCCCGGTGCGACGACTGTCTCGAACTGGGTAGGCGGCGAGGACTACGACGCCGCCCTCGAGCCCGACGACTCCCCCGCGGGCATCCGCGCGTGGCAGTCCGCCGTGCCCGCCCGGGTTCCCGACGGCGTGGTGGCCGTCGCGCAGCGCAGCCTGCCCGTGCGGGTCGTCGAGCACGTGCCCGCTGTCGCCGTCACCGAACCCGCGCCCGGGACGTACGTGGTCGACTTCGGCGTCAACGTCGCGGGGTGGCCGAGCCTGTCCCTGCCCGCGGCCGCCGAGGTCCGGCTCCGGCCCGCCGAGCTCCTGCTCCCCGACGGCTCCGTCGACGTGCGCACGCAGGGGTGGGGGCCCGTCTACCACCGCGTGCGCACGGCGGCCGAGCCCGCGACCTGGCGACCGCTCGGCATGTACAACGGCCTGCGCTACCTCGAGGTCACGGGTCTGGCGCAGGCTCCGAAGCCGCAGGACGTCAGCGTGCTGGTCCTGGCGGCCGACGCGCCGGCCTCGGGCTCGCTGAGCACCTCCAACGCGCAGATCGACGCGATCGAGCGGATCACGCGCCGGGCGATCCGCTCGAACATGTTCTCGGTGATGACCGACTGCCCGCAGCGCGAGAAGCTGGGGTACATCGAGCAGGTGCACCTGGTCTTCGACGTGCTGGTCCGGACCTACGCCGTGCGCCCGATCCTCGACCACACCGTCGACCTCGTCGTCGAGGCGCAGCGCCCGGACGGCAGCATCGGCCTCTACGTCCCCGAGTGGCACGAGTTCCCCGACCCGTGGCGCGGCGACCCGAACTGGGGCGGCGCCGTCGTGCTCCTGCCCTGGGCCCTGCACCGCGAGTTCGGTGACACCGAGGTGCTCCACCGGGCGTTCGGGGCGATGGACGCGTACCTGGAGTACCTGTGGTCGGCCACCGTCGACGGGCTCCTCCTGGAAGGGCTCGGCGACTTCAACGGTGCGTCGGTCAAGAAGTTCCGCTACGTGCCCCTGGTCTCCACCGCGACGCTGGTCAAGCTGCTCACCGTCGCGGCCCAGGTCGCCGACGTGGTGGACCGGCCGGAACGCGCCGGGCTCTGGCGCGAGCGGGCCGCGACGGGGGCTGCGCGGTTCCACGCCGAGTTCGCCCGCGCGGACGGTGGCTTCGGTGAGGGCTCGATCGCGGAGGAGATCCTCGTGCTCGACGCCGGCCTCGTCACCGAGGCGGAGCACGACGCGCTGCTCGACCGCATCGAGCGGCGCATCGTGGCCGACGGCTACTACCTCGACGTCGGCGAGGTCGCGATGGCGGCGCTGGTCCGGCACCTGGGGGCGGGCGGGCGGCACGAGACGCTGTTCGCCACGACGCAGGTCTCCGACCGGCCCAGCTATGGGTACATGCTCAAGCACGGCGCCACCAGCCTCACCGAGACCTGGGACGGGCCGACCTTCGGGTTCAGCCAGAACCACTTCATGAACGGCGCGATCGTGTCCTGGCTGTCCGAGCACGTGGTGGGGATCCGTCGCGACGGCGACGAGCCGGGCTTCACCCGGGCCCTCATCCAGCCCGCGCCCTGCGGCGACCTCCGGCACGCGTCCGGGCACTACGACTCGCCCGCGGGGACCATCCGGGCCGCCTGGCGGGTCACCGACGGGGCGATCACGGTCAGCGGTGAGCTGCCGCCGGGGCTGCCCGGCCGCGTCGTGATGCCGTCCGGGGCCGCGCACGACCTCGGGGCCGGGAAGTTCGCCGTCGCGGAGCCGTACCCCACCGGGAGCGTGACGCGATGAGCCTGGTCCCGTGGCCGACCCGCGTCGAGCCGGCGCCGGGGCGGCTCGAGGTCGCCGCCCTGTCTCCCGACGCCTCCTGGGACGAGCACTGGTCCGGACGGTGCGCGGACCTGCCCGCCCTCGCCGACCTGCCCCTGCGGGGCGACGGCCTCCCGCTCCGGCTGGTCCCCCGCGAGTCCGGCACGACCGACGGGCTCCCGGCGCTGCCCCCGCTGGGGCCGGACGGCGAGGTCGCCGACGAGCGGTACCGGCTGCGGGTGGACCGCACCGGCGTCGAGGTGCACGCGGCCGGACCCGAGGGAGCCTTCCGGGCGCTGACCACCCTGCGGCAGCTGCTCGCCGCGGCCGGCGGCGTCGACGGCATCGCCCGCCCGGACGTCGCCGAGATCCAGGACGGGCCTCGCTACGGCTGGCGCGGGCTGTCGCTCGACGTCGTGCGCACGTTCTTCACCGTGGCCGAGGTGATGGCGGTCATCGACCTCATGACGCTCTACAAGCTCAACGTGCTGCACCTGCACCTGACCGACGACCAGGGCTGGCGCCTCGAGGTGCCCGGCCGCCCCGAGCTGACGCGGACGAGCGCCGGCACGGCCTACGCGGGCCGCCCGGGCGGCTTCTACTCCACGGCGGAGCTGCGCGAGATCGTCCGGTACGCGGCCGACCGGTTCGTGCGCGTGGTGCCGGAGGTCGACATCCCCGGGCACAGCGGCGCCGTCCTGCGGGCCTACCCCCACCTGGGGCGCGGCCACGGCGAGCCGGGCGGGTACGCCTCCCACCTGCACCTCGACCACCGGCAGCCGGAGACGTTCGTCTTCCTCCAGCAGGTCGTCGATACCCTGGTCGACCTGACCCCGGGCCCGTACCTCCACCTCGGTGGGGACGAGGCCTTCGGGATGGGCGCCGAAGAGTACGCCACGTTCTGGTCGCGCTTCACCGCCGAGGTCGACCTCCGAGGGCGGCGCCTGGTCGGCTGGCAGGAGCTGTCGCGGGGCGGCCTCGGGGGCGACCCGCTGCTGCAGCACTGGCGCGACAGCTCCCGGACCGATGCCGAGGGCACGGCCGAGATGCGCCGCGCGCTCGGGCTCCCGGACGCGGCGCAGCTCGCCCTGCTCGTCGCCGCCGGGCGGGCCGACGTCGACCGCATGCGGCGGGACGGCAACCGGGTGATCGTCTCGCCCGCCACGGTCGCGTACCTCGACCGGCCGTACGCCGACGTGTCCACGGACCCGGAGGATGTCGCCCTGCGCGACGCCCTCGGCCTGCGCCTGTACGAGCCGATGACCGTCGAGGAGTACTACGCGTGGGACCCGGCGACGGTCGTGCCGGACCTGCCCGCCGACCAGGTCGTCGGCGTGGAGGCGGCCATGTGGACCGAGACCGTCGCCTCCGTGGCGGAGCTGCAGTTCATGCTGCTCCCCCGCCTCGCCGGGGTCGCCGAGAAGGCGTGGTCGACCGCGCCGCGCCCCTGGCAGGACTTCCGTGGGCGCCTGGCCGGGCAGGTGCCGCTGTGGGAGGCGCAGGGATGGCGCTACTTCCGGGCGGCCTCGGTGTGGCCCGACCCGCCCGTCGGACCCGCTCGATGAACTTCGCGCCGAGGAACGGGACCGTGACCCTGCCGAGCGCACCGTCACCCGCCGCAGCACCACGAGGAGCCGCATGACCACCGCACCGCTCGACGAGCTCGTCCCGTTCCGCCGGCGTCGGCCCCGCATCGGCCTCGTGTCCGGCGGTCTCGGCACCTACTGGCCGCAGTTCCCGGGACTGCTCCCCCAGCTGCAGCAGTCCGCCCGGTACGTCGCCGAGCGCTTCGAGGGCCTCGACGTCGACGTCGTCGACGCGGGGTTCGTCTCCGACGCGCAGGAGGGCGCGGCCGCGGCCGAGACGCTCCGCGTGGCGGACTGCGACCTGATCGTCCTCTTCCTCACCACCTACCTCACGTCCTCGATGGTGCTGCCGGTCGCCCAGCGCAGCGGTGCGCCGGTGCTGGTCATCGACCTGCAGCCGACCGAGGCCATGGACCACGCGACCTTCGACACCGGGCAGTGGCTGGCCTACTGCAGCCAGTGCTCGGTGCCCGAGGTCGGCAACGTCTTCCGGCGGGCGGGGATCGAATTCCGCTCCGTGTCCGGCCACCTGCGCAGCGAGCGCGCGTGGACCCGCATCGACCGCTGGGTCCGCGCGGCCGGCGTCCGCGCGCGCCTGCGCACCGCGCGCCACGGCCTGCTCGGCCACCTCTACCCCGGGATGCTCGACGTCGCGACCGACCTCACGCTCCTGCCCACCCAGCTCGGCTCGCACGTCGAGGTGCTCGAGATCGACGACCTGCGGGTGCGGGTCGCGCAGGTGCGCGACGACGAGCTCGCGGCGCGCCTCCGGCTGGCCCACGAGCTGTTCGAGCTGGACGCCTCCGTCGACCCGGTGGATCTGGAGTGGGCGGCACGGGTCTCCGTCGGGCTCGACCGGCTGGTCGCCGACTTCGACCTCGACTCCCTGGCCTACTACCACCGGGGCCTCGAGGGCGAGCAGCACGAGCGGCTCGGCGCCGGCATGATCCTCGGCGCCTCGCTCCTGACCGCGCGCGGCATCCCCGCCGCCGGGGAGTACGAGCTGCGCACCAGCGTCGCCATGCTCGCGACCCAGGCGCTCGGCGCGGGCGGGTCGTTCACCGAGATCCAGGCGCTCAACTTCCACGACGACGTCGTCGAGATGGGGCACGACGGGCCGGCGCACCTGGCCGTGAGCGCGCAGCAGCCGCTGCTGCGCGGGCTCGGGGTCTTCCACGGCAAGCGGGGCTGGGGCGTGTCGGTCGAGTTCGACGTCCGACCGGGTCCGGTGACGACAGTCGGCCTGGGCCAGGAGCGCGACGGCCGGCTCACCTTCCTCACGAGCGAGGGCGAGGTCGTGCCGGGCCCGCTGCTGGCGATCGGGAACACGACGTCGCGCGTGGCCTTCGGGTGCGACCCCGGCGAGTGGGTCGACGCGTGGAGCGCCTCCGGCGTCGGGCACCACTGGGCGCTCGCGCTCGGTCACCGGTCGGCCGACGTTGCCGCCGTGGCGAGCCTCCTGGGCGTCGAGCACCGCCACGTGAGCGGCGGCGCGCACTGATGCGGGGGCCGGTTCGTCCTGCGGGGCGCCCGCTAGTGTCGTGCTCACCAGCCCGCACAGCCACCGAGACAGGACGTGCCCGGCGATGAGCTCCCTCACCCCTCTCCCGCAGGTGGCCCGCGTGGCGGACACCGTCTACGCCACGCTGCGCGGCGCCATCCTCGAGGGCGGCCTCGCCCCCGGGAGCCGGCTCAGCGTGCCCCAGCTCGCCCAGCAGCTCGCGGTGAGCCGGAGCCCCGTGCGCGAGGCGGTCCAGCGCCTCGTGCAGGACGGTCTGGCGACCGAGGAGCCGCACCGCGGCGCGGTCGTCGCCGTGCTGGACCCGTCCGAGCTGCTGCCGCTCTACGAGGTGCGCGAGGTGCTCGAGGGACTGTCCGCGCGTCTCGCGGCCGAGCGCGGCACCCCCGAGGAGATCGAGACCCTGCGCGAGGCGTACGACCGCCACGCGGAGGCGCTCGCCGGGGGCGCCTCGGACCAGCACGTCCCGCTCGACCTCGCGTTCCACGCCGCGCTGCGGGCGGCGGCGCACAACAGCGAGCTCCATACGTCGCTCGACCGGGTCCAGGGCAAGATCGCGGTCGCCATGCTCGGCGGCGACCCGGCGAACTGGTCGCATCAGGCGATCAAGGAGCACCACGCCATCCTGCAGGCGGTCGTCGACCGGCGACCGGACGAGGCGGAGCAGGCGGCGCGGGCGCACATCGTGCGTATCCGGCACGACATCGCAGCCCGGTTCGCCGTCCCGGACCGTCCGGCCGGGACCTAGGCCGGTCGGCGCGGGTCGGACCGACGCCGCGCCGACCGACGACGGACGAGCTCAGTGCCGCCTCGCGGTGCGGCCCGTGATCTCCTCGAGCACCCTCAGCACCGCGATCGAGTCCTCGTGCCCGTGCCCCGCGGCCAGCGCCATGGTGTTGAGGTGCTGGGCCGCCGGGCCGACGGCGAGCGGCACGCCGAGGCTGTCGGCGAGACGGAGCGCGAGGCCGTTGTCCTTGTGCATCAGGTGCAGCGAGAACGTCGGGCTGAAGTCGCCCGCCACCGCGCGCGGCGCGACGTCTCGGAAGAGCCCGCTCACCGACGCCGCCCCGGAGTCCAGTAGCGTGTCCACGAACATGCCAGGGTCGACGCCCGCCGCCTCGGCCAGGAGCAGCACCTCCGCCGTGGCGGCGTTGATGGTGCCGAGCATGAGGTTGTTGAGCAGCTTGATCGTCTGTCCCGCACCGACCGGGCCGGCGAGCAGGATCCGTGCCGCCACGGGCGCGAGAGCCCGTCGCGCCGTCTCCAGGACGTCCTCGTCCCCGCCGACCGCCAGCGTCCAGCGGCCCACCGCCTCGGGCCGCCCGAGGACCGGGCAGTCGGCGTAGCGGCCGCCCGCCGCGCGGAGCAGCTCGTCGCTGCGCCGCGCGGTGGCGGGGTCGATCGTGCTCGTGTCGAGGACCGTCGGGGCGGGCCGCCGCGACGCCGCGACCTGCGCGACGACGTCGGCGACGACGTCCGGCGTCGGCAGCGAGAGCACGACCACGTCGCAGCGGTCCACGAGGTCGGCGAGGTCCTGCGCCAGCGCGACGCCGGCGGTGGCGGCACGGTCGCGCGCCCCCGGATCCGGGTCGTAGGCGAGAACGCCGTCCAGGACGCGGGCGATGGGCAGCCCCATCGCCCCGAGTCCGACCACGCCGACGCGGGCGCCGCCGGCGGTGCCCGCCGGTCGGGTTGCACCGCCGGTGGGTGTGGTCATGACGCGGGTCCTCTCGTGTCGGTGGTCGGCACATCATGGCGGGATGCCTGGGCGAGGGCCTCCGGACCGTCCTTGAGGCACAGGTGCACGGCCGCCGTCCGGAAGGCGCGGGGCAGCGCGAGGACCCGCGGCTGCGGGCCGACGTACTTGCGCTTCGCGTCCGCGAGGGCCTCCTCGAACGTCGCCCGGGTCTTCATCCCCATGCCTCGCGCGTACCCCGGCTCGCGCGCGCCCACGAGGTACACGGCCGACGTGTTCATCTCGGCGATGTGACCGGAACTGATCATCGAGAACCCGTGGAACGGGTGGAACCCGTAGCCGAAGCGGTAGCGGCGGATCAGCTCCGCGTCGGTAGCCAGCAGCTCCGCGTAGGCGTTGACGTCGGGGAGCTGCTGGTTGCCGTTCGTCTGGAACATGTCGTAGATCGCGCGGTAGCCCGTGAACAGCTCGTCGTGGAACCAGCCGTCGCAGATCGAGGACGCGATGATGACGCAGTTGTCGGCCAGGACGCGCTTGTGCCGCACGACCTGGGCCGAGATGGCCTGCATGATCATGAGCGGGTTGGTGCCCATGCCGTCGCCGTAGTGGAACGACTGCGGCAGGCCGAACACCATCACGTCGTACTTCTGCTCGGCGAACGGCACGAAGGTCCGCCGGTCCGCGACGGGCCACGACGCGCGTTGCACGCTCTCCGCGTCGCCCGCGTGCACCGCGATCTGCCGCGCGCGCGTGTCCAGCACCGCGTCGACGCAGAAGAGCCTGCGTCCCATCCGCTCCTCGATGTGGCGCCCGATCTGCTCGAACTTGCTGCGCATCAGCGAGCGATGGCTCACGGGCGTGAAGTCCGGCCGGTGCATGACCTTGGGGACGTGGTGCGCGGCGATGCAGCGCCAGTGGGTGATGCCCGTCGCGATGTGCTTGTACGCACCGGAGTAGCCGCCGTACGGGTTGCCGAGGGTGTGCCCGATCATCACGACGACGTCGGCTTCGAACACGGCACGGTTCACGATGACCGGGTCCCCCTGGGCCGTGCGGCCGAGGTCGACGAGGTTCGCCTCGTCCTCGCTGTCGTGGTTGACGAGGCGGCCGCCGGAGAACTCGGCGTAGAGGTCCGGGCCGAGGATGCCCCGCAGCTCCGCCTCGGTGTTCTTGGCGTGCAGCCCGTTGGAGCACAGCAGCAGGATGTCGCCGGGCGCCACCCCGGCCGCCTCCAGCTCGTCGAGCACGAGGCGGATCGCGACGCGCCGGTGCGAGGTCGCGTGCTCCCCTCCCTTCACGCGGTCGGGGAAGACGATGACGACGCGCGAGCCGGGACCCGCCTGCTCGCCGATCGGCGGGAGACCCAGCGGCGCGCGCAGGGCGGCGCGGGTGGCACCGATCGGGTCCGGGAGGAACGCCGGGTCCGCGACGGTCTCCCCCGGCACGAACACGTCGGTGTCGTCCGGCAGCTCCGCCGTCATGGTCCCGTGGCCGTACTCGAGGTCGACCTTCATGCGGGCTCCTTCGGCAGTCTGTGCATGTTGCATGCAGTATCCTCTACGGAACGGTGCCCGGGCACCAGGCAGGAGGATGACGTGGTCCGCATGGCCCCACCCGCCGCCCGCGGCGACCTCGCCGCGCGCGAGCCGGAGGAGACCTCCGCGGAGGCGGTCGAGCAGCGGATCGTCACCGCGCTGGCCCGCACCGGTGCCGACGGCCGACCCGCGTTCTCCCCCGGTTCCCCCCTCGGCGTCGCGTACTCCGGGGGCGTCGACTCCGCGGTCGTGGTCGCCGTCGCCGCACGTGCCTTCGGCGCGGGGGCGGTGCGCGCGCTGCTCGGCGTCTCGCCGTCGCTGGCGCGGCGTGAGCGCACGCTCGCGCACGCCACCGCGGCAGGGCTCGGGGTGCAGGTCGTCGAGGTCCCCACCCACGAGATGGCCAACCCGGCGTACCGCGCCAACGCGGCCGACCGCTGCTTCCACTGCAAGGACGAGCTCTTCACACGCATCGACGACGACCTCGTCGCGCGCCTGCGTCTGGCCGCCGTCGCCTACGGCGAGAACGCGGACGACGTGCTGCGGCCCGACCGACCCGGGTCGCGCGCCGCGAGCGCCCACGCCGTGCTGCGGCCGCTCGCTGATGCCGGCGTGACGAAGGCGGAGGTGCGCGCGGTTGCGCGCCGCCTGGGCCTGACGGTCGCCGAGAAGCCGGCCGCGCCCTGCCTCGCCTCGCGGATCCCGCACGGCGTCGAGGTCACTCCCGAGCGCCTGCGGCAGGCGGAGGCGGCCGAGGACGCCGTGCTGCGGCTCGGTTTCGCCGACTGCCGCGTGCGCCATCACGGGGAGGTCGCGCGCATCGAGGTCCCCGCCGCGGACCTCGGACGACTCGTCGCGCCCGACGTGCGAGGCGAGCTGGTCGCGGCGGTGCGCGCGGTCGGATTCCGGTTCGTCACCGTCGACCTGGCCGGTATCCAGTCCGGCGCCTTCACCCTGCCCCTGGTCGAGGTCAGCCGTGGACCGCGATGACCTGAGCGGCGTGGCCCACCTCGACCACGACCGCCTCCGGCGCCGCGGCTACCCGGAGGCCGTCCTCGCCGACGCCAAGACACCGGAGCAGCTCGGCAGGATCGCGCGCGCCCTGCGCGAGCGCGGCCCCGACCGCCTCCCGACGGTCTTCACACGGGTCGACGACGCACGGGCCGCCGCCGTGCTCGCCGAGCTGCCCGACGCGCGGTACGAGCCCGTGCCCCGCCTGGTGATCTGGCCGGCGGCACCGCCCGAGGTCAGCGGCGGCCTCGTGGTCGTGGCGTGCGCGGGCACCTCGGACCTCCCTGTCGCGACGGAGGCGGCGCTCGTCGCCTCGTCCTCGGGCCGACCGACCGAGCTGGTCGTGGACATCGGCGTCGCCGGCCTGCACCGGGTGCTGGACCGGCTCGAGCTGCTGCGCTCAGCCGCCGCGATCGTCGTCGTTGCGGGGATGGACGGCGCCCTGCCCGGCGTGATCGCGGGACTGGTCAGCGCCCCCGTGGTGGCCGTCCCGACGTCGGTCGGCTACGGCGCCGCCTTCGGCGGTCTCGCGCCCCTGCTCACCATGCTCACGTCGTGCGCGCCGGGCGTCGCGGTCGTCAACATCGACAACGGGTACGGCGCGGGCCACCTCGCCGCGCAGATCGCGGCGCCCGCGACACCACCGGCCGCCGCTGCACCGGACACCGCGGCACCGGACACGGCCGTGGGCCGGACGCTGTGGCTCGACGCCTCCGCGGGGATCGCGGGCGACATGCTGCTCGGCGCCCTGCTGGACGCGGGCGCACCGCTCGCGTCGGTGCAGGCGGCGGTCGACGCCGTCACCCCCGGCTCCGTCCGGCTCTCCGTGCGGCCGGTGACACGCGGCGGCCAGCGTGCGACGAAGGTCGACGTCGACGTGCTCGTGCCGGACCCGCCCCACCGCACCTGGGCCGCCGTCGAGGAGCACCTCGAGGCGGCACCGCTGCACGCCGAGACCCGCGCCCTCGCGTCGGCCGTCTTCCGGCGGCTCGCCGAGGCGGAGGGTCACGTCCACGGCGTCGACCCGGCGTCGGTGCACTTCCACGAGGTCGGGGCCCTGGACGCGATCGCGGACGTGGTCGGGACCTGCGAGGCGCTGCGCCTGCTCGGCGTCACCGAGGTCGTCGGCACGCCCGTGGCGGTGGGCAGCGGCCACGTGGACGGCGCCCACGGCCGCATGCCGGTGCCCGTGCCGGCCGTGGCGCAGCTGGCCCTCGGCTGGCCGACCACCTCCGGGGACCTGGCGAGACCCCCGGGCGACCACGAGGGGTCCGGCGGCGGCGCACTGGGCGAGCTCGCGACACCGACCGGGATGGCCCTGCTGCGCGCGCTTGCCCCCGGCTGGGGGCCGGTGCCCACCATGGTCACGGTCGCCGTGGGCGTCGGCGCCGGCACCCGGGACCCCGCAGGCCGTGCCAACGTCGTCCGCGCGGTCCTCGGGCACCGGGGAGCACCGGCGGCCGCACGGTGAGCGGCCCGGAACGCCGGTTCCCCCGCGCCGTGTACGGCGGTGGGAGGGAGCCGGACGTCCGCTTCTCCCTGGCCAACGAACGCACGTTCCTGGCCTGGATCCGGACCTCCCTCGCCCTGCTGGCCGTCGGCATCGCCCTCGAGGCCCTGCCCCTGCCGATGGAGCCGGGGCTGCGCCGGGCGGCCGCGCTCCTCTTCCTCGCGATGGGCGCCGCGACACCGGTGCAGGCGTGGTTCGGGTGGGTGCGCGTCGAGCGGGCGATCCGCCACGACCGGCCCCTGCCCGCGTCGCTCCTCGCCGCACCGCTCACGGTCGGGATCCTGCTGGCCGTGGCGCTGCTCGGCGTCGGCGTCCTCGTCGCGTGAGGGGCGGCGCGCGGCACGTCCCCTTCGACCCGGGGCTGCAGCCCGAGCGGACCGCGCTGGCGTGGCGGCGCACGTCGCTCACCCTCATGGTCGGACCCCTGGTCGCCGTGCGGCTGCTGGCTCCGGAGCTCCGGGCCTCCGCCGTGGTCGTCGCGGCCCTCGGAGCCCTCGGCGGGTTCGCCCTGGCCGTCGGCGCGGCACGTCGGGACCGGCGCACCAGCGCCGCCCTCAGCGGCGTCGCCGGCTCCCCGGGCCTGCCCGGGGCGGGCCTACCCGGGGCGGGCCTCCTGCTGCTGCTCGCGACGGTGACCGCCGGGTGCGGGGCGGGCGTCGTCGTGCTCGTGCTGCTCGCCGGGTAGGCGCGAGCCCTCCGCAGCCTCAGGGCGGCGTCACGCCCCCGCGAGCCGCACCGTCACCGGTGTGCCCGCCTCGATCGTTCGCGACACCGTGCAGGTGCGATCGTGCGACGTCGCCAGGGCGCGCGGCAGGATCGCGCGCGCCGCGTCCCCTGCCTCGCCCTCGGGGAACGTGACCGTGAACGTCACCCGGACGTCCGTGAGGCGGTTGCCGGTCTCGTCGCGCACCTTGAGCGCCTCGACGTCGGCCGTGAACGTCTCGGGCGTCGCCCGGCGAGCCGTCACGGCGTCGACGTCGACGGCGCTGCACCCGGCGACCGCCGCGAGGAGCAGCTCCACGGGCGTGAAGTCCGTCCCGTCGCCGCCGCCCATCCGCACGACGCCGCCGCGGTCGTTGCTCGCGACGTACACCCCCTGGCCCTCGCGCCGGAGGGACACGTGGCGTCGACTCTGCTCGCTCATCGGACGATCGTCCCACTCGCGGCGCACCGACATGACCCCACGTGACAGAGCAGCGATGACAAGGGCCGTTCGGGTGACGACGAAACCGGGCGATGATCACCGACCGCCCGATACTCGGAGCACATCCACCCCGACCGAGGAGTCACAGTGCTCGACCTTGCCCCCACCATCTGCCGCCAGCGTCTCGTCGTCGAGGGCCTGTGCCGCGAGCCGATCACGGCGGAGGCCATCTCCGCGTACCTCTCGCGGCTCTCGAAGGAGATCGACATGGTCGCCCTCATGGAGCCGGCGACGCACCAGTCGCCGCTGTACGGCTGGGCCGGGTGGATCCACTGGGAGACGTCCGGCGCGCACTTCTACGCCTGGGACGAGCCCGACCTGTTCTTCAGCGTCGACATCTACGCCTGCAAGCCGTTCTCCGTCGACGCCGTCGTGACCTACACCCGCGAGTTCTTCGACGCGACGACGGTCGTCCACAAGGAGTTCTGATGGCACCGCACCTGGCGCTCCACTTCGACGTCACCGGCGACCTGCGGGAGTCGGCGCTCGCGTGCGAGGCCGAGGTCTTCTCCGCCTGGTACGGCAACACCCGCGAGGAGCTCGACCTGGAGTACGGCCCGTACGACGACGACTCGGCGTTCCTCGTCCTCGCGGCCGACGACGACGTGATCGGCGCGGTCCGGCTCCTGGCCCCGGGGGGCGCCGCGGGCCTCAAGACGCTCGTCGAGCTCGACCGCGAGCCCTGGGGGGTCGACGGGAGGCGTGCGGCCGCCGCGGCCGGGCTCGACCTGTCGACGACCTGGGAGATCGCTACCCTGGGCGTGCGCCGCGACACCAAGGCCCTGAGCCAGCACCTCGGGGTGGCGCTCTACCACGGGCTGATCAACGTGTGCCGCGCCAACGGCATGTCCGCCTACGTCGCCGTGCTCGACGAGCGCGTCCGGCGCATGCTGACCGCGGTCGGCCTGACGAGCCGCGCCCTGCCCGGCACCCGCACCGCGCCGTACCTCGGCTCGGCGGCGAGCACCCCGGTCTACACGATGTGCGCCTCGACGCTCGACGCCCAGCGGCGCGATCTGCCCGACGCGTACCGGCTCGTCACGCTCGGCGTCGGGCTCGACGGCGTCGACGTGCCGCCGCTGACCGAGTTCCGGCTGCGGCGCGACCGTTCGGCGTCGCCGGAGCGGGCCCTGCTCGACCCGCTCACCGCGGAGCCGCTCATGGCGTGACCCACCGCGGCCCGACGCCGTCGTCGCGTCGGGCCCGCGGGGCCGACGCGACCACGGCGACGCCCTCAGCGGTCCGCCTGGCCCCACGGGTGCGGGACGGCGGTCGCCGCCGCGTCCCACTCGCGCACCCAGCGCTCCACGTCGGCGGCGGGCATCGGACGGGCGATGTGGTAGCCCTGCAGGACGTCGACGCCGATCGGGAGGAGCTGCGCGGCGGCCTGCTCGTCCTCGACACCCTCGGCGACCAGGCGCATGCCGAGCGCGCGGGCCATCTGCGTCGTCGACTGGACGATCATGCGGCTGCGCTCGTCCGTCGCGACCGCCCGCACGAAGGAGCGGTCCATCTTGAGCTCCTGCACCGGGAGGTCCCGCAGGTACGCCAGGGACGAGAAGCCCGTGCCGTAGTCGTCGATCGAGACCTGGACGCCGTGCGTGCGCAGCTCGTGCAGCGCGGCACGGGCCCGCTCCGGGTCCGCCAGGAACGAGTCCTCGGTGACCTCCACGATGAGGCGGTCCGACGGCAGGCCCGACGCCGCGAGCGCGGAGAACAGCCGCGGCAGCAGCTGGCCCCCGACCAGCTCTGGCGGCGCCCAGTTCATCGCGACGCGCATACCGAGGCCGGCCGCGTACCAGCGCTGGGCGTCCGCGATGACCCGGCGCATCACCGTCTCGGTGAGGGCGGGCATGAGACCCGACCGGCGGGCGTCGGGCAGGAACGAGACCGGGAGCAGCAGCCCCTCGGTCGGGTGGGACCACCGCACGAGCGCCTCCACCGCGACCACCTGCCGCGTCCGGGCGTCCACCTGGGGCTGGTACCAGACCACGAGCTCGTCGCCCGCGAGCCCGGAGCGCAGCGCCTCGCCCTGGCGCAGCCGGTGCGCCGCGACACCGTCCTGCGAGGAGTCGAACAGCAGGACGCCGCACGCGGTCTGCTTCGCCTCGTACATCGCGATGTCCGCCCGGCGGAGCAGCTCGGTGGCCGAGCCGCCGTCCGGCTCGTGCACGGCGATGCCCACCGACGCGTCGAGCGTGAGATCCATCGCGTCGACGCGCAGCGGCGCCTGGATGGCGCCCCGCACCCGTTCCCCCACCTCGAACAGCGCGAGCACGTCGTCGCACGGGGCAAGGACGGCGAACTCGTCACCGCCGAGGCGGGCGACCATCAACCGGGGGTCGAGCGCTGCGCGCAGCCGGTCGGCGAGCGTGACGAGCACGTCGTCGCCCACCGCGTGCCCCAGGCTGTCGTTGATGTCCTTGAAGGCGTCGACGTCGAGCAGCATCACCCCGACGGGACGACCCTGCTCGAGCGCCTCGTCGGCGGCGGCCAGCAGCGCCCGCCGGTTGGGCAGGCCCGTGAGCTCGTCGGTGAGCGAGAGCCGCAGGGCCTCGGCGGCGCCCTGCGCCTCGCGCAGGGCCAGGACCGTGCGGGCGCCGGCGCAGACGAGCGTGGCGATCGCGAAGCTCTTGAGGCACCACCCGACGAGGCCCGCCGGGTTCAGCACCAGTACCGCCACCGCCAGCGCGGCGCCGGCCAGCATGAGGTGCCCGGTGGCCGGCCGCGGCGACGTCGTGACCGTCGCCACCCGGCGTGTCGCGGCGGCACCGACCACCAGGCCGAAGCTCGCCCCCCACAGGGCGGCGGTCGCCAGGCTGGTCGTGTACGTCCGGGTGGACATGATGGCCACGATGAACGTGCTGTCGGCGACGGCCAGGCCCAGGAAGCCGGCGATGAGCCCGACGGTCGCCCGCGACCACTCCCGCTGCCGCAGGAGCACCTGGGCCAGCGTCAGCGCCGCGAGGAGCACGTTGATCAGCGGGAACAGGATCGCGAGCAGGAGCGAGAGGTCGGCCGCGGCGAACACGCCGGAGAGCGGCGTCAGGACGACGAACGCGGCGAGGCAGACGCTGGCGCCGCACACGACGGCGGCCTCGAGCCAGATCGCCGCCGTCGTGGTCGGACGGTGCCGCGCGTCGAGCAGGAGGAAGGCGGCCATCCCGAGGTACGAGGCCAGGCAGAGCACCTCGCCCGGGGCCGGGAAGGTCACCTCGGCCACCGTCTGGACGGCGCTCACCGTCGCGCTCCCGACCGCCCACGTCGCGACGGCCACGCCGAGGAACCCGAGCGCCGGGCGTCGGTGCGGGTCCCGCCGCGCGGCGACGGCCAGCCGCGCGAGCAGGACCAGGAAGAACACGGTCAGCGTGACGACGAGGGCCGTGCGGGTCGGCGCGTCGGCGTCCGTCCCCGGCAGCACGAGCGTGACGCCGGCGCCGAGCGCCAGGATGAGCCAGGGCAGCGTGGCCGGCAGCCTGCCGACGCGTGCGCTCATCTCGTCCCCGTCCGGTCGCTCGAGCGCCCGTCGACGGTCACGGCGTCCCGGGTGCGGTCCCATGTGCTCTGATGCATCGCCGGACTATCGGACGCCCACAACCTGATCTTGAGGGGTCCGGGACGTCGCGCACGTCACAGCGCGGGTGAAGAACTGTCACGGCCCGTGCGACCGCAGACGTGTACACGGACCGGAGTCCGTGCCAGGCTGGCGGTGGTACGGCGGGGCGGGCACCCGCCGTCGTGGGGACGGGGGAACCCATGCGTGACCTGACGAGGATGGGGACGACCGAGCTGCGCGAGCTGGTCCGCGACGCCGCGACGACGCGGATGTGGGCGGTGTCGGGCATCGAGCGACAGCGCGCGGGCGACCGGCTGCTGGCGGCGCTCGACGAGCTCGAACGACGACGCGGGGTGCTGCTCAGCCGCACGACGCACCTGTCGCGCGTGCGACACACGCGCGCCGCCCGGGGCGCCTGAGCGCGCGCGCCAGGCGGCAGCGCGTCCGGCGGCGAGAGGCACGGGCGGTCGGAGGGCTAGAGGCTGACCTCGAACCACACCGTCTTGCCGTCGGGGTCCCGGTCCACGCCCCAGCGCCGCGAGAGCCGGTCGATGAGCATCACGCCACGGCCGCCGTGGGCGGTCACCTGCACCTCGCGCCGCACCGGCAGGCGCGTGCTCTGGTCGTGGACGCCGACCCGCAGCACGCCGTCGTGGGCCAGCACGTCGACGCTGACCTCGCCGTCGGACGGCCCGTGGACGACCGCGTTGGCCACCGCCTCGGACGTCAGCAGCGCCACGATCCGCAGCGCGTGGCCCGACGCGCCCGCCTCCTGCGCCTCACGCGTGACGGCGCGGCGCGACCGCGAGATCCACGCGGGGTCGGCAGGGAACCTCACGGGACTCCCCTCAGCGTTCCGGGCCGCGGTGGCAGCGAGAGACGGCGTCGGGTGTCAGCGTCACCCACGCGACGGGCGCGCGCATCTCAGCGCCCCCAGCCGGCGTCGAGCCACGCGTGCGGCGGGGGCAGGAGACCGTCGAGGTCGTCGAAGAGCGCGTCGGGCAGCTCGACCGACGCGGCCGCGACCGTCTGCGCCACCCGGGCGGGGCGGCTCATGCCCACCACTGTCGCGTCGACGCGGGGCTCGCGCAGCGAGAACTGCAGGGCCGCGGTCGCCAGGTCGGTGCCGTGATCGCGGCAGACCCGATCCATGGCGTCGACCGCCGCCACCACCTCGGGCGGCGCGGTGCGGTAGCCGTACCGGGCGGGCCCCTCGCCGGTGACGCCCGTCGCCAGGATGCCGCCGCCGTGCACGGCGGCGTTCACCACGCCCATCCCCCGCTCGGCGGCGGCGTCCAGGAGGGGTCCGGCGCTGCGGTCGACGAGCGTCCAGCGGTTGTGCACCAGGAGGACGTCGAAGACGCCGAGGTCGAGGTACCGCGCCATCTCGGGGACGGGACCGCCGGCCAGGCCGATCGCGCCGACCTCCCCGGCGTCGCGCAGGGCCACGAGAGTCTCCAGGGCACCCCCCGGGGCCGTGATCTCGGCGAAGGGGAAGTTCTCCGGGTCGTGCAGGTGGACCAGCGGCAGCGTCTCGACGCCGAGGCGCGCCCTGCTCTCGGCGACCGACGTCCGCACCCGGTCGCCCGAGTAGTCGCGGCCTGACGGGTCCACCTTGGTCGCCAGGAGCATGTCGGGCGGCAGCCCGCCCGCCTCGGCGATCGCCCGCCCGATCCGGCGTTCGCTCTCGCCGCCGCTGTAGCCGTTGGCCGTGTCGAGGAAGCGGATCGGGCTCGCGAGGACGGCCCGCACGGTCGCGACCCCCTCGTCGGCCGGCACGTCGCGACCGAACAGGTTCGGCATGCTGCCCAGTGGCCCGCCGCCCGCCCCGACGGCCGAGACGGTCAGGCCGGTGCGCCCCAGGGTCCGGAGCCAGGGTCGGCCGGAGGGCGCCGGGCGGGGCCCGCTCGCCGGTGTGCCGGGTCCGTGAGGGGAGGTGGGCGTCGGCACGGGGGCTCCTGGGCTCGGCGGGGGCTGCCGCACCCAAGGATGCCCCGACCGGCCCGCGCCCGCAGGTCGGGCGCGCCCGGGTCCCTCCGCCAGGTCGGGCGACAGCCACCGGATGCGCCTCACGCCTCGTGGCGCGATGGTGGAGCGACCGTTCCGCGCACAGCCCTCCGGAGGTGGCGCCGTGACCCCGTCGACCATCGCGACACGACCCGCGGCGTGCGCCGCCACGGCACGCCCGGACCGCGCGCACGGATGGGACGCGTGAGCGTCGACGCGGCGGTCACCGACCGTCCGCTGGCGGTCGTCACGGGCGCCTCGAGCGGCATCGGGCGCGCGCTGGCCGACGACCTGGCGGAGCGCGGCCACGACCTCGTCCTGTGCGCCGAGGACGCCGAGCTGGCGGTCGCCGCGGAGCAGCTCGCCCGGCGCGCGGGCGTCGTTCCCGTGCGCACCGACCTGGCGACGTCCGACGGCGTCGAGCAGCTCGTCGCCGCGATCTCGGCGACCGGGCGGCCGGTCGCCGTCCTCGCCCTCAACGCCGGGGTGGGCCTCGGCGGGGCCTTCGTCGGGTCCGACCTGACCGCGCAGCTGCGCGTGGTGCACCTGGACGTGGTCTCGACGGTGCACCTCGCGCACCGCCTGCTCCCCGGGATGGTCGCGCAGGGCGCGGGCCGGGTGCTGGTCACCTCGTCCGTCGCCGCGACCATGCCCGGCCCGTGGAACGCCACGTACGCGGCGTCCAAGGCCTTCGTGCAGTCGTTCGCCGAGGCGGTCCGCCGCGAGCTCGCCGGCACGGGGGTCACCGTGACGGCGCTGCAGCCGGGCCCGACGGACACGGAGTTCTTCGACCGCTCCGGCATGGACGAGACGCTGCTCGGGCGCGGGCCCAGGACCGACGCCGCCACCGTCGCGCGCAAGGGGCTCGACGCCCTGTTCGCCGGCAAGGACCACGTCGTCGTCTCGGCGATGGGCGCCACCCAGGCGGGCCTGTCCCGTGTGCTGCCCGAGCGCGCACGCGCGGCGGTGCACGGTGCCATGGCCAAGCCACGGGGCGACGACGCGGACGACGCACCGGCACGCGGGACCCCCGACGCCCCGCAGGAGGGGTCATGACCGCCCTCCGCCCCCTCCCGGCCGCCCAGGTGCGGCGATGAACCCGCACGGTGACCCCACCCACCCGGCGCAGCCGCGCTGACGACCCCTGGAGGACGCATGACGCACGCAACGACGACGTCGACCGACACGGGAGCCTCCCCCGGCGCCCCCCGGCCCCCGATGGTGGGCGTGGCCCGCGCGATCGAGGACGACTCCCGCCTCGACGGCGCGGTACGGGCGCTGCGGCCGCTCGGCGAGGCGCTGGTCGCGGACGAGGGCAGGCGCGACCTGCTGCTCGGCCGGCAGATGGGCCACGCGCTGCACCCGCTGCTCACCGACGCGCCCATCGGCGCCTGGATGTCCGCGGTCGTCCTCGACCTGGTGGGCGGCGAGGAGTCGCGCGCGGCCGCACAGCGGCTGGTGGGACTCGGCATCCTCACGGCGGTGCCCACCGCCCTGACGGGGATGGCCGAGTGGGCGCACACCGACGAGCGCAGCGCCCGCGTCGGGGTCGTGCACGCCGCCGGCAACTCGCTCGCGCTCGGGCTCTTCTCCGCCTCCTGGCTCGCGCGCCGCCGGGGCCGGCACGGCCGGGGACGCGCGCTCGGGCTCGTCGGGGTCGCCGCCGTGGCGGCCGGCGGGTTCCTCGGCGCCCACCTCGCCATCGCGCGCAACGTGTCCAGCCGCGACGCGGCGTTCGCCGAGTCGCTGCCCCCGGCCCAGCGGGTCGGGGCGACGCCCGCGACCGACGCCGTCGTCGCCTGAGCGTGTCCGCGCCGGGCGCCCGCCCCCCGGGCCGGTGGGGGGCGCCCCGCCGGCCCGGCGCGCCCGCGCCCCCGCCACAGGTGCGGGGGCCCCCGCCGGGCCCCCCCCCCGGGGCGGGGGGCGGGGCGCCCGGCGTCCCGGTAGCGCAGGAGCCGCGGCATGAGCAGACTGCACGCGTGCGCACCGTCGGGGTCGAGGAGGAGTACCTGCTGGTCGAGCCCGACGGGAGCGTCGTCGGGGTCGCCGGCGCCGTCCTCGCCGCCCACGGGACGGCGCTCTCAGGCCCAGCGCTCGCCGGTCCCTGGCTCGCGGACCCGGCCCTCGCGGACGCGGACGCAGGACCGGTGGACCCGCCGGACCGCAGCGACGAGCCCGGCGGGGACCTGGAGGCCGAGCTCAAGCAGCAGATGATCGAGACGGGCACGCGACCGTGCACCAGCCTGGGCGACCTGCGCGAGGAGATCGCGGCCGGCCGGGCGCGGGCCGCGCACGCCGCCGCGCGCGTGGGCGCCGGGATCGCCGCGCTCGGCACGGCGCCGCCCAAGGTCGTCCCGACCCTCTCCCCCGGCGACAGGTACCTCGCCATCAACCGCGAGTTCGCGCTCACGGCGCGCGAGCAGCTCACGTGCGGCTGCCACGTGCACGTGGGGGTCGAGGACGACGAGGAGGGCGTCGCCGTCCTCGACCGCATCGGCCCGTGGCTGCCCGTGCTCCTGGCCCTGACGGCCAACTCGCCGTTCTGGAACGGCGAGGACAGCGGCTACGCGAGCTTCCGTTCCCAGGTCTGGAACCGCTGGCCGACGGCGGGCCCGGTCGCGCCGCTCGGCTCGGCGGCGGCCTACCACCAGCTCGTCGAGGAGCTCATCGCGACGGGCACCGTGCTCGACCCGGGCATGGTCTACTTCGACGCCCGACTCTCGGCGCGCTACCCGACCGTCGAGGTCCGCATCGCCGACGTGTGCCTCCAGGCGGACGACGCCACGCTCCTGGCCGCCCTCGTGCGCGGGCTCGTCGAGACGGCGGCGCGCGACGCCGCCTCCGGGACGCCCACGCCGACCACGCGCGTCGAGCACCTGCGCGGCGCCTCGTGGCGGGCGGCGCGCTCGGGGCTGCGCGGCCAGCTGGTCAGCCCGACGACGTCCCGCCCGGTGCCCGCCGCGGCCGCGGTCGCCGAGCTGGTCGACCACGTGCGGGAGGCGCTGCGCGACGCGGGCGACGAGGAGGCCGTGACGGAGCTGCTGGAGGGCCCGTGGCGGCGCGGGACCGGTGCGACGCGGCAGCGGGCGTGGTTCGCCGAGAGCGCCGACCACGGTCACGTGGTGCGGCGCGCCGCGGCCCTGACCGTGCGCTGAGCGACCGGCGCCGGGCGCGACCGGCGCCGCCGGCTCACCCCCCGACGAGCTCGCGGAGGCGCAGGGCGTTGCGGACCGCGTTCGCGTCGCCGTCGTTGTTGAAGTAGGCGAAGACCTCGCGCCCGCCCGCGCGCCACTCCCCGATGCGGTCCGCCCACCACCGCAGGTCGTCCTCGCCGTACGAGCCGCCGTAGAGGTGGTGGTGGTCGGGCCCGTGCAGGCGGACGTAGACGAAGGGCGCCGTCGCCCGCAGCACGCACGGCAGGCCGGCACCGCTCATCACGCAGTACGCGGCGCCGTGCCGCTCGAGCAGCGCGAGGACGGCGTCGTCGTGCCAGCTGGGGTGCCGCGCCTCCACCGCGACCCGCACCCAGTCCGGCAGCCGGCCCAGGAACCAGTCGAGCCGGGCGTCGTCGCGCTCGAGGGTGGGCGGCAGCTGGACCAGCAGCACGGCGCGGCGCGCCCCGAGCTCGTGCCAGCCGCGGGCGATGCGTCCGACCCACGCCTCGGGCGCGTACAGGCGCTTGGCGTGCGTCAGGCCGCGCGGGGCCTTGACGGAGAGCAGGAACCCCTCGGGCAGACGCCGACGCCAGGAGGCGAAGGCCCGGTCCGTCGGCCACCGGTAGAAGCTCGCGTTGAGCTCGGCGGTGCCGAAGCGCGACACGTAGTGACCGAGGCGGTCGTGCGGCGCCGACCCGTGGGGGTACAGCTCCGGGTGCCAGTGGTCGTAGCTCCAGCCGGACGTGCCGACGTGGACCCCCGTCACCCGGCGCGGGTGCCTGCCTCGGCGCCCTCGGGCGCCAGGGCGAGGGCGAACCAGACGGACTTGCCGTCCTCGGCGTGCTCGACGACGCCCCAGGCCTGGGCGAGGCTCCGCACGAGGTGCATCCCCCGGCCGCCGAGCTCGACCTCGCCCGGGTCGAGCAGTGCCGGCGGCTCCGGGTTCGTGTCGCGCACGCCCACGCGCACGACGTCGTCCTCGACGGCGACGCGCACGCGCACCTCTCGGCCCCCGCCGTACTTCACGGCGTTCGTCACGACCTCGCTCGTGAGGAGCTCCAGGACACGCAGGATGTGGTCGTGGACGCCGCAGGCGACCGCCTGACGGCGCACCCACTGCCGGCCGTGCCGGATGTGGCCGGGGTGGGCGGGCAGACGGAGCTCCATCGACCTCACCACACCCACCTCCTCCCCAGCCGTCGACGGCAACCGCGACTCAGTCCTTGCGGAACGCGTCCTTGACCTTCTCGCCGGCCTGCTTGAGGTCGGCCTTCTTCTGGTCGCCGCGGCCCTCCGCCTCGAGCTCGCGGTCGCCCGTGGCCCCGCCGGTCGCCTGCTTGGCCTTGCCGCCCAGACCCTCGGCGGCGTTGGCGATCTTGTCGTCCAGTCCCATGGTTCCTCCTTGGTGGAGCGGTGTTTCCGAGCCGAACGTACGACGATCCGCGCGCTTTCGCCCGTCGAGCGGACGGTCCGACGCGCCCGGCGGTGCGGCGATAGCGTCGGCGTTCGACCTGAGGAGACCCGTGACGACGATCTGGATCGATGCGTCCGCCGGCGTGGCCGGCGACATGCTGCTCGGCGCGCTGGTGGACGCCGGCGCCCCGCTGCCGGCGCTGCAGGAGGCGGTCGACGCCGTCGTGCCCGGCGCCGTGGCGCTGCGCGTGGAGCAGGTCCGGCGCGCCGGGCTGCGCGCGGCCAAGGTGCACGTGGACGTGCTCGTGGAGGACCCGCCGCACCGGACCTGGTCCACGATCCGCGGGCTGCTCGCCGCGGCCGACCTGCCCGAGGAGGTCCGGTCCCGTGCCGGGGCGACGTTCGAGCGGCTCGCCGACGCCGAGGGGCGCGTGCACGGGGTCCCCGCCGCCGAGGTCCACTTCCACGAGGTCGGCGCCCTCGACGCGATCGCCGACGTCGTCGGCACGGCGGCCGGCCTGGCCGCCCTCGGTGCGGAGCGTGTCGTCGTCTCCCCCGTCGCCCTGGGCTCGGGCACCGTCCGGGCGCACCACGGCGTGCTGCCCGTGCCCGCCCCGGCGGTGCTCGAGCTGTCCCGTGGGTGGGCCGTGCTCGCGGGCGGCGACGGCGAGCTCGCGACGCCGACGGGCCTGGCGCTGGTCACCGCGCTGGCCGGGTCGTCCGGCCCGCTGCCGGCGATGACCGTCACCGGCAGCGGCATCGGCGCCGGCACGCGCGACACGCCGCACCGCGCCAACGTCGTGCGCGTCGTGCTCGGCGACGAGTCACCCGCGGCGGCCGAGGCCGCCGGCGCCCCGACCTCCGCCGTGCTCCTCGAGGCGAACGTCGACGACCTCGACCCGCGCGTGTGGCCCGAGGTGCTCACCGAGCTGCTCGGCCGGGGCGCCCTGGACGCCTGGCTCAGTCCCGTCGTGATGAAGAAGGGGCGACCCGCGCACACGCTCCACGTGCTCAGCGGGCACGACGGCGCCGACGCCCTGGCCGACGTCGTGCTCGAGCACACGTCCACCCTCGGCGTGCGTCGCTCCTCGGTGCAGCGGGAGGTCCTGGAGCGCGCCTGGGTGCCGGTCGACGTCCAGGACGGCACGGTGCGCGTCAAGGTCGGCCACCGCGACGGGCGGGTGCTGCAGGCGATGCCCGAGTTCGACGACGTGGTGGCGCTGGCGCACGGGTCCGGCCGGCCGGTCGCGGTCGTCCTGGCCGCGGCGCGCGCGGCCGCCCACGCCGCAGGCCTGGTCGCCGGCGCCTCCTGGCCCCGGTGAGTCGGCCCGGCGGCCCCGGCCCGGCCTCAGGCCGGCTGGGGCGCCGCGATCTGCGCCGCGAGGTGCCCGGCGCCGTAGCCGTTGTCGATGTTGACGACGGCGACACCCGGGGCGCACGCGGTGAGCATGGTCAGCAGGGGGGCCACACCCTGGAAGGCGGCGCCGTAGCCGACCGACGTCGGCACGGCCACGACCGGCGCGCTGACCAGTCCCGCCACCACGCCCGGCAGAGCGCCGTCCATCCCGGCGGCGACGACCACGACGCGGGCGGCGCGCAGCAGCTCCAGGTGCTCGAGCACGCGGTGCAGCCCCGCCACCCCGACGTCCACGACCAGGCTCGTCGCCCGGCCCAGGTGCTGGGCCGTGAGGGCCGCCTCGGCGGCGACCGGGAGGTCCGACGTGCCGGCCGCCAGCACCACGACGTGCCCGCCGCTCGGCGCGGGCGGACGCGCCGGCCAGGCCACGACCCGCGCGACCGGGTCGTGGTGCGCGTCCGGCAGCGCCTCCAGGACGGCGGCGGCCTGCTCCGGCGTCGCGCGCGTGAACAGCGTGCGCGCCCCCCGGTCGCCGACCTCGCGCGCGATCGCGGCGACCTGGTCCACGGTCTTCGGCTCGCACAGCACCGCCTCCGCGAAGCCGCGGCGCCGCGCCCGGTCGTGGTCGAGGCGCACGAAGGCGTCCAGCGCGGCGGGCGGCGACCAGGCCGCCGGGGCGCCGCCGTCCGGCACGGCCTCAGCCACGGTGGTCCCCTCCCCCGCGCGCCGTCACGAGCGGCAGGGTGAAGGCGCCCGACTGCACCCCCGCGAGGTCGAGCGCGACGAAGCGGAACCCCGCCGAGCGCACGGCGCGCAGGACCTCGCCCCGCAACGGCTCCGAGGCGACGGCGACGACCTGCTCGGCCGGGACCTCGAGCCGCGCGACGTCGCCGTGGTGCCGCACGCGCAGGTCGCCGAGCCCGACCCGCCGCAGTGCCGCCTCGGCGGCCTCCACCTGCGCGAGCTTGTCCGGCGTGACCTCCTCGAAGTGCGGGATGCGCGAGGCGAGGCACGGGGCGGCGGGCTTGTCCGCCGACGGCAGGCGCAGCGCTCGCGCCACGCGCCGCACGGCCTGCTTGTCGAGCCCGGCGTCCGCGAGGGGCCGCAGCACGGCGTGCGACGTCGCGGCGCGCGAGCCGGGGCGGTCGGGCCGGCGGGCGTCGTCGGCGTTCTCCCCGTACGCGACGGCCGTCAGCCCGTGGGCCTCGACCACCTCGTCACCGATGCGCGCGAAGAGCTCGTCCTTGCAGAAGAAGCACCGGTCCGGTCCGTTGCGGCGGTACTCCGGGTTCTCGCCCTCGTGCGTGCGGACCTCGACCACGGGCGCACCGACGGCGCGCGCGACGTCGTGCGCCGCGGTGCGCTCGTCCGCCGCGAGGCTCGGGGAGACGCCGAGCACGGCCACGACCCGCTCGGCCCCGAGCGCCCGGACGGCCAGGCCCAGGACCACCGACGAGTCGACGCCTCCGGAGAAGGCGACGCCGAGGCGACCGGAGGGCACGGCGCGCCGCAGCGCCGCGGAGACGTGCTCCACGGCGCCGCGGTCGTCCGGGCCCAGCGGGTCCGCCCAGCGGGTGCCGGGCCGGTCCACCGGTGCGTGCATCAGACCTCCCGCGATCCGTCCGTGGCGGCGCCGGCGCGTGCGGCGCGCCGGGCCTCGACCTCGCCGACCATAGACCGGAAGACCTTCTCCGTGAGCGGGTAGGCCAGCATGATGAGCACGCCGACGGCGATGAACACGGCGGGGACGAAGCCCGCGATGTAGCGGATGCCGTCGGTCGTGGCCTGCGTCTGCTGCTCCGCCTCGGCGACGTAGCCGACCAGCCCGAGCCCGTACGCGGCGGCCGCCCCGCCCACGGCCTGGCCGAGCTTGCGGGTGAAGGAGAACACGGCGTAGGTGGTGCCCTCGGTGCGGACCCCGCTGCGCCACTCGCCGTACTCGACGGTGTCCGCCTCGAGCGCGAACATCAGCATGTTCACGGCGGCGAGCCCGATGCCGTACAGGCCGAAGAAGACGATCGCGAGCCACGACATGGTGGGCGGCGTGAGGGCCACGCCGGTCGCGGCCACGACGGCCAGGGCGCCCGCACCGACGTACGCGGCCTTCTTGCCGACGCCGCGCACGAGCCTGGGGATGACCGGCGCGACCGCGAACATCGCCAGCGTGCTGACCACCGTCAGGACGATGAACAGGTTCGCGTCCCCCAGGACGTCACGGGCGTAGTAGGCCTGCACGGTCTGCAACGTGAACATGCCCGTGAGGAAGCACAGCGCCGACAGGCACAGCATGAGCAGCGGCCTGTTGCCCCTGAGGGTGCCCAGGCTCTGGCGCAGGCTCACCCTCGCCACGTCGCGGACGACGTTCTCCCGCGAGGTCCGGAAGAGCAGGCCGTACAGCCCGAGCCCCACGACGACGAAGAGCAGCGTGGTGAGCGTCAGGGACTGCTGCAGGTCGTCCGAGCGGGTGATCTGCGGCGCGACGACGAACGCCAGCAAGATCATCGTGGCGGCGGTGCCCACCATCCGGAAGCTCGCCAGCTTGGCGCGCTCCTCGGGGACCTGCGTCATCGCCGACGCGAGCGAGCCGTACGGGATGTTGACGAGGCTGTACGCCAGCCCCAGCAGCGCGTACGTGACGTACGCGTAGACGAGCGTGCCGGTGCCCCCGAGCCCGCCCGGCACCGTGAAGGTCGCCACGCTCAGGAGCAGCAGGGGCAGCGAGCCGAAGAGGAAGAACGGACGGAACTTGCCCCACCGCGTCATCGTCCGGTCCACGAGGCGGCCCGCGAAGATGTCGGCGAACGCGTCCCACGCCCGCACGACGAGGAAGAGCGTGCCCGCCGCGGCGGCCGAGATGCCCACGACGTCGGTGTAGTAGAGCAGCAGGAACATCGACGACATGGAGAACGCGAGGTTGTTCGCGGCGTCGCCCGAGGCGTAGCCGACCAGCTGCGACAGGCGCAGCCTCCCGCCGGTGGCGGGTGCCGGCGTGGCCGACGGGACGGAGGCTGCCGGGGCAGCCGCGGTGCTGGTCATGGCACTCCCTCGATCGGTGGCGGACCCGGCGGTGCCGGTGGTGGCTCCGGGGACGGTGGCGGTGCTGCGCAGCGGCGCGGGGGGACGCCGGTGGTCAGCGGTCACGGGTCCAGCGGCGGCGCAGCGCGTGCGCCGCCGCCTTCGGGCGCCGGTCGCGCGTGAAGGCGCCCTTCTTGTTGCCGTCGACGCGGAACACGCCCGACGACGTCGCGAAGTCCGCGAAGTTCCACACGTGCTCGCCGACGACCGCGTCGACGGCGTCGAACACGCGGTGGTTCATGTCGAGGTACTCGACCTGGTACTCCTCGGTCCACGGGACCGGGGTGACCGAGTGCAGGCCCGGCATGGTGTCGGCGCCGTACTCGGTGATGATGATCGGCTTGCCGTCGGAGGCCCACTGGCCGAGCTCCTCGCGCCAGGCGGCCTCGGCGGCCTCGAGGTCACCCGTGTGGACGTACCAGCCGTAGTACCGGTTGAGCATGAGCACGTCGCCGAGCTGGGAGACCTGGCACGCGCCGTGGGGCGCGAGCATGACGTTGACGAACCCCACGGGCCGGCTCGGGTCGAGCTCGCGCGTGAGGGCGAAGAGCGGCTCGAAGTACTCGCGGGCCGCGTCCGTGTCGGACTCGGGCTCGTTCGCGATCGACCAGAGCACGACGCTCGGGTGGTTCTTGTCCCGCGCGACCAGCTCGCGGATCGCGCGGGCGTGCACCTCGCGGGTCGCGTCGTTGATCGTCTCCGGCGAGAACGTCGGGTACCCCTGGGTGCCGAAGATCCCGCCGCCCAGGCCCATGTTCAGGCCGACGGCGGCGACCTCGTCGATGACGACGATGCCGCGCCGGTCCGCGTAGTCGTAGACCTCGTCGGCGTAGGGGTAGTGCGAGGTGCGGAACGAGTTGGCGCCGATCCAGTCGAGCAGGGCGAAGTCGTTGACGAGGTGGACGTCGTCGTGGGCCTTGCCCCGCACGGGCGCGTCCTCGTGCTTGCCGAAGCCGGTGAAGTAGAACGGCTCGCCGTTGATGAGGAACTGCGTGCCCCGGACCTCGACGGTCCGGATCCCGACGCTCTGGAGGTAGCTGTCGAGCGTCGCGCCGTCGGCGTCGAGCAGCTCGACCTCGGCCTCGTAGAGGTACCCGTCGCCCGGCGCCCACAGGTGGGCACGCGCGACCTCGAGCTCGGCCCGGGCGCCCTCGCCCGTCGCCACCGCACGGCCGTCGGCGTCGCGCAGGGTGACGCGCACGGCGACACCGCCCGAGTGCTCGACCTCGTAGCGCACGACGCCGGTCACGCCGTCCTCGCCTACCTCGGTCACCACCCGCACGTCGGTGACGTGCTCGGGCGCCGTGGCGTACAGCCACACCGAGCGGTGCAGGCCCGCGTAGTTGAAGAAGTCGTGGAAGTAGCGCTGGCGCCGCCCGTGCGGCGTGTCCTCGACGATGCCGGGCGGGATCGTCTGGAAGCTCAGCTCGTTGTTGACGACGGCGGTCACGCGGACCTCCTCGCCGGGGGCGACCAGTGCGGTGACGTCGGCCTCGAACGGCGTGTAGCCACCCTCGTGCGTCATGACCTCCGTGTCGCCGACCCACACGACCGCGCGGTGCGTCGCGGAGTCGAACCGCAGCACCACGCGCCGGCCGGCCCAGCCGCGCGGGACGCGGACGACGGTCTGGTACCAGACGTCGCCCACGTGGTCGCGCGCGTCGGCGTCGGCCGGGACGTCGTTGTAGCTGGCGGGGACCGGCATCGACGTCGCACCCTCGAGGCGCCCGGCGAACCAGCCCGCCGCGCGGCCCTCGCCCGCCGCGTCGAGCCGGAAGTCCCAGAGGCCGTCGAGCGCCTTGCGCTCCCGCGTGCTGGTGTCCTGGGGACGAAGCATGTCGTGCTCCTCTCGGCCCGCGTCGGCCGCTCAAGGGATCCGGGACGTTCCCGCGTGCCTCCATTGAGCGCGTGCCGTCGCGGGGCGACAAGCGGTTGCCATTCGTTGCCACCCGGTCGGGCACGGCCCCCTCGGGGCAACGACAACCGGTTGCCACCGGTTGCCGCGAAACCTACGGTGGGGTGATGGACGTCCAGGACGAGGGCACGGCCCTCCCGGTCGCCGGCGCTGGGCCCCTCCGCCGCGCCACGCCGACCATCTACGACGTCGCGCGGGCCTGCGGGGTGGCGCCGTCCACGGTCTCGCGGACGTTCTCCCGCCCGGGCCGGGTCAACGCCGAGACCGCCGAGCGGATCCGCCAGACCGCCGCCGCCATGGGCTACCGCACCAACCCCCTCGCGCGCGCCCTGCCGACCGGCCGCACGTCGCTCCTCGCGCTCGTCGTCTCCGACGTCACGAACCCGTTCTTCTTCGACATCATCCGCGGCGCGCAGCAGGAGGCGAACGCGGCGGGCTACACCATGCTGGTCGCCGACGTGGACGAGTCGAGCGAGGCCGAGCGCGAGGCGCTGGACCGGACCCTCCCGCTCGTCGAGGGGCTCGTCCTGGCGACGTCACGCATGTCGGACTCCGCGATCCGGGTCGCCGCGAAGCAGCGACCGACGGTCGTGCTCAACCGCGTCATGACCGACGTGCCGAGCGTCGTGACCGACAATGCGCGCGGGACGCGCCGCGCGGTCGAGCACCTCGCGGGCCTGGGGCACACGACGCTGACGTACCTGGCGGGTCCGGAGGCCTCGTGGGCCGACGGCATGCGCTGGCGCTCGATGCGCGAGGCGGCGTTCGAGCTCGATCTCCGGGTCCGGCGCCTCGGGCCGTTCCCGCCCACGCTCGCCGGCGGCGCGGCGGCGACGACGGCGCTCGCGGAGCAGCCGACGACGGCGGTCGTGGCCTACAACGACCTGCTGGCGATCGGGCTGATGCGCGGCCTCGCCGCGCTCGGCGCCCGCGTCCCGCAGGACGTCAGCGTGGTGGGCTTCGACAACATCTTCGGTGCGGACTTCTGCAGCCCGCCGCTGACGACGGTCGCCGCGCCGCTGCGCAACCTCGGTGCGTACGCGGTGCGCTCGCTCCTGGAGCAGCACGACCGCCGCCAGCTCCGCGACGTGCGACCGGTGCTCCTGCCCGCCCAGCTGCTGGTCCGCGGGTCGACCGGCCCCCGGCCACGACGGCGCACGGGATGGGCCGCGCGCGCTCAGTCCGCCGCGGCGGGCGGCACGCCCGTGCCCGGCACCGCGACCGCGCCGAGCGCCGCCAGGTAGCGCGGGA